>NZ_CP077095.1:300000-520000 GCF_014268885.2 Pseudomonas xantholysinigenes
GGTGGTCAACGTCTACCGCCAGTCCCTCAGCGGGCGCTACCCGCTGGTGGCGGGCAGTGCGCGCGATGCCACCCTGGAAGACTTCGGCCAGTTCTTCGGCGTTGGCGGGGTGATGGACAACTACTTCCGCAAGTACCTGCAACCCTACGTCAACACCTCCAGCACACCCTGGAGCTGGCAGCCGGGCGCGGCGCAGAAGCTGGGGATCAACAGCAACGTGCTGCAAACCTTCCAGCGTGCGGCGAGCATCCGTGATGCCTTCTTCCGCAACAGCAACGGCGTGCAGCCTGGAGTGCGCTTCGAACTCAAGCCGGTGGCGATGGACGCGACCATCACCCAGTTCCTGCTCGACCTCGACGGCCAGCAAGTCAGCTACGACCATGGCCCGAGCCGGCCGGTGGCGCTGCAGTGGCCCAACCCCAACAGCATTGGCGTGGTGCGTTTGTCTATCTCGCCACCCTCGGTCACTGGCCGTTCCGGGCTGACCGTGGAAGGGCCGTGGGCCTGGTTCCGCCTGCTCGACCAGTCCGACCTGGTGGCTGGCAGCTCGCCGGAGCGCTTCAACCTGCGCCTGCGCGTCGATGGCGCCAGTGTGTCCTACGAGCTGCGTGCCAGCAGCGCCTTCAACCCATTCCGCAGCCGAGTGCTCAGCGGTTTCAGCCTGCCGGAGCATCTGTGAGCGACCTGGGTTTCTACGGAAAGCTGGCCAGCCGCGGCGACTTCGTCAGCCGTGGCTTGCCACAGCGTTTCATCCAGCCTTGGGACCAATGGCTGGCGGCGGGCCTGCAGGCCAGCCAGCAGGCGTTGGGCGAGCGTTGGCTCGAGGCCTATCTGGTCAGCCCCTTGTGGCGGTTTGCCCTGGCGCCGGGTGTGTGTGGGCCGGATGCGGTGGTTGGGGTGTTGATGCCGAGCATCGACCGGGTTGGGCGGTATTTTCCGTTGACCGTGGCCCAGGTGCTGGAACCGGGGCAGCCGTTGGCGCCTGTGGTGGCCGGGGATGACGAATGGTTTGAAGCGGTTGAGGCTGCTTTGTTGGCGACCCTTGAGCCGGGTGCTGCCTTTGAGAATTTTGAGGCGGCTTTGCCGCCTTTTCGCGGCACAAGGCCGCTCCTACAGGGGCCGCGTGTGGCTGTGGGTGGTTTGCAGCGGTTGGATGCGACTACCCCGCAAGGGCGTGCACTGGCCTTGGCCGAATGCGCCTGCGAGGGCATGAGCCTGTGGTGGGGCAGGGGCTCCGAACGTATCGCCCCGGGGCTGATGCGCTGCGCGGGCTTGCCGCGCAGTGAGGATTTCGCCGGGTTTCTTCTGGGTAGCGAGGCAGCGCACGCATGACCGACCTGCAATACACCGCAGCCAGCTACAGCCATGTCGGCATGGTGCGCAAGATCAACGAAGACGCCTGCCTGGACCTGACCTGGGCAGGGCTGTGGGCGGTGGCCGACGGCATGGGCGGCCATGCGGCTGGCGACTACGTCAGCAGCCTGGCGGTGGACAGCCTGCGCAGCCTGCCCAGGCTCGAGTCGCTGGAGGAGTTTGCCGGCGAAGTGCGTGATGGCCTGTCGTGGGTCAATCGCACGGTGCGCGAGGAAACCGCGCGCCGGGGCGTGGCGATGATGGGCAGTACCGTGGTGGTGCTGGCGGCGCGGGGCGACCAGGCCATCGGCCTGTGGGCCGGCGATAGCCGCCTGTACCGCCTGCGTGAAGGTTGCATCGAGCGCCTGTCCCACGACCACAGCTACGTCCAGGAATTACAGGACAGCGGCCTGCTCAACGAGGCCGAGGCGCGGGTCCATCCGCGCGGCAATATCGTCACCCGCGCCCTGGGCGTCGAGGACCATATCGAGTTGCAGGCAGTCGCCCTGCAGGTGCAGCCCGGCGACACCTACCTGTTGTGCAGCGACGGCTTGAACAAGACCGCCGAGGACCACGAGATCGCCGAGGTGCTTGGCCACGACGACCCCTACGAAGTGGTGCGCAGCCTGGTGCACCTGGGCCTGACCCGGGGCGCCCCCGATAACATCACCGCCGTGGTCGTGAAGGCGAGCTGAAGACACCATGAATATGCAGATCCCCGGATTCGACATCGATCACGAGCTTGGCCAGGGCGCCATGGCCAGTGTGTACCTGGCCACCCAGCGCTCGCTCGAGCGCAAGGTGGCGCTGAAGATCATGGCGGCCAGCCTGGCCGCCGACCCGACCTTCTGCGAGCGCTTCCTGCGCGAGGGCCGTACCCTGGCGCGGCTGGCGCACCCGAACATCGCCACCATCCATGACATCGGCAATGTCGGCGAGCTGTACTACATGGCCATGGAGTACCTGCCCAGCGGCACGCTCAAGGAGCGCATCGCCGAGGGCCTGACGCCCGAGCAGGGCCTCGCCTACGTGCGTCAGATCGCCCAGGCGCTGGGCTATGCCCACGCCCAGGGCCTGGTGCACCGCGACGTCAAACCGGCCAACATCCTGTTCCGCGCCGACGGCACCGCAGTGCTGTCGGACTTCGGCATCGCCAAGTCGCTGGATGACCGCACCCAGTTCACCCAGGCTGGCTTCGCGGTCGGCACGCCGAGCTACATGAGCCCTGAGCAGGCCCGTGGCATGGAGATCGACGGGCGTGCCGACCTGTACGCGCTGGGCGTGGTGCTGTACGAGATCCTGGTCGGCAAGCTGCCGTACAACGGTACCGATGCGCTGTCCACGGCACTGGCGCACCTGACCGAGCCATTGCCGGAGCTGCCGATCGAGCATGGCCGCTACCAGGACATCCTGCGTGGCCTGCTGGCCAAGGACCCCAACGAGCGTTTCGCCGATGCCGCGGCCTTGCTGGCCGCGCTGGATCGCCTGACCGTGCAGGCACCGCTGGATGAGCGCGATAGCACGGTGCTGCGTCCGCTGGTCGTGCCGCCGCCGCTGGCGCCGCAACCGGTGTCCATCGAAATCCCCCAAGTCGTGGCCGAGCCTGTGCCACGGCCCGCGCCCAAACCACAGCCCGCGCCGGTGGCGAAGTCCGGCTCGAACAAACCCGCCAAGGCGGTATTGGCCGTGGCTATCGCGGCGGCCTTGGGCCTGGGGGGCGCGTTCTTCTGGTTGCTGGGTGGCAGCGACGAGCCAGCCGTCGTGCAGGCGCCGACCGACACCGTCGCCCCTGCGCAGCCGCCAGTACAACCGGTAGCGGCCCGCGACGATGGCCGCCCGTTGCTGATGCCCGGCAAGCAGACCCTGTTCCAGCGGGTGCTGACCAAGCCCGACGCGCAACTGCTGGCCCAGCCCGGCGATGCGTCGGGAGCAAAGCTGCCGGCGTTCTCCGTGCTCTACGTCTACCAGCGCAAGGATATCGGCGGCAAAGCCTGGTTGCAGGTGGGCGCCGCCAGTGATGGCCAGCGCGAGGGCTGGTTGCCGGCCGAGCAGACCAGCGACTGGAAGCAGAGCCTGGTGCTCAAGTTCACCGAGCGCTCGGGCCGTTCGCCGGTGATGTTCATGCGCCAGGTGGACGATGTGCAGCAGTTGCTCGACGATACCGCCAAGGCGCGCGACAGCTTGCTCAAGGCGCAGAACAGCCCCGACCAGGTGCCCCAGGTGATGGCCCTGGAACCGGCGGCCAGCGCGGTGCCGCAGAACCAGTTCTACCTGATGCCGATCTTCGACTACCGGGAAAGCTTCGATGCCGAAGGCCAGCCGGTGCAATTGCTCAACATCGCCTCCATCGACCCTGGCAGCAGCGCCCGCGACAGCGCGCCCAAGGCCGCCGGTGTGGCAGCGGCGAGCGACAACGGTTTCCGCACCGGCATCGTGCTGGTGGTGGACACCTCGGTGTCGATGCAGCCCTACATCGACCGTGTGCGCCAGGTGGTCAGCGAGCTGCAGCAGCAACTGGCGGCACGTGGCGAACTGGACAGCGTCAGCTTTGGCCTGGTGGGCTTTCGCAACAGCGTCAAGCGCACCCCCGGCCTCGATTACCTGAGCAAGACCCTGGTCAGCCTGGAGGAGGGCCGCGACCCGGCGCGCTTCCTCAAGGCAGCATCCCAGGTCAAGGCCACCAGCGTCTCCAGCCATTCGTTCAACGAGGACGCTTTCGCCGGCGTGATGCAGGCCGTCGAAGGCATGGACTGGTCGGGCTACGGCGGGCGCATCATCCTGTTGGTCAGCGATGCCGGCGCGCTGCGCAAGAACGACCCGTTCAGCAGCACCCAGATGAACGAGGCCGAAGTGCGCCAGGCCGCGTTGAGCAAGCAGATCAAGATCTACGCCCTGCACCTGCTGACCCCGGCCGGCGTGAAGAACCACGGCGCGGCGCAAGCCCAGTACCGCGTGCTCACCGCCGACAGCAACCCGCAGATCGGCGACCTGTATGTGGGTGTGCCGGGCGGCGAAGTCGGGGTGTTCGGTGAGCGTGTGCGCGAGATCGGCTCGACCTTCGCCGAGTTGGTGCACCAGGTGCGCAACCAGCAGCCGCAGCCGGTGCCGCTGCTGACCTCGGCTTCGAGCCTGGCGGCCAAGTCCCAGGCCATCGGCTATGCCATGCACATGGACTTCCTCGGCCGCCACGGCGCCAGCCAGGCGCCGCAACTGGTCAGCGCCTGGACCGCCGACCGCGACCTGACCAACCCGGCGTTGCCGACCCTGCAGGTGTGCGTGATGCTGACCAAGCTGCAGCTCAACGACCTGCAGCAGTCGCTCAAGCTGATCGTCGACGCCGCGCGCAAGACCCGCAGTTCGCCCGGCGACTTCTTCAACGAGATCGCCAGCGCCAGCGCCTACATGAGCCGCGACCCCGGCGCCCTGCGCAAGGGCGCCAACCTGGCCCAGGGCGGGGTGCTCGGTGAAT
This sequence comes from Pseudomonas xantholysinigenes, assembly GCF_014268885.2. Taxonomy (NCBI): domain Bacteria; kingdom Pseudomonadati; phylum Pseudomonadota; class Gammaproteobacteria; order Pseudomonadales; family Pseudomonadaceae; genus Pseudomonas; species Pseudomonas xantholysinigenes. The sequence continues at coordinate 304,823 of NZ_CP077095.1, forward strand.
ACCTCGATGGCCTGCCGTACCGCAGCAAGTCCCTGGCCATGACCCAGGACCTGTGGCTGTCGCTGTCGGTGGCCGAGCAGGAGGACTTCATCGACGAGCTGGACTCGAAGATCCGCCTGTACGAGACCTTCCACAACGACATGGCCAACTGGGTGCGCTTCGGCAATGCCGAGCCGGGTGACGCTCTGTACCGTGTCCCACTGTCGACGCTGCCGTGATGATCCGCCTGGACGGGGTGCGCAAGACGCGCGGGCAGGGCGCCCAGCGCTACAGCCTGCTGGTCGACCAACTGCACCTGGCGGCGGGTGAGCGGGTGGCGCTGGTCGGCCCCAGCGGCTGCGGCAAGAGCACCTTGCTCGACCTGCTGGCGTTGGTGCTGGCGCCGGATGCGGCCGAGGGCTTCAGCCTGGATGGCGAGGATGTGGCCGGGCTTTGGCGCGGGCATCGGCTGGATCGCCTGGCGACATTGCGCAGCCGGCACCTGGGGTATGTGCTGCAGGCGGGCGGGTTGCTGGGGTTTCTCGATGTGCGCGGCAATATCCGCCTGCCCCGGCAGCTGCTGGGCATGGATGACGACGGCAGCGTCGAGCGCCTGGCCGAGGCGTTGGATGTGCACGATCAGTTGGGCAAGAAACCCGCCACCTTGTCCCTCGGCCAGCGTCAGCGGGTCAGTTGCGCCCGTGCCCTGGCCCATGGCCCGGCCTTGTTGTTGGCCGATGAGCCGACCGCCGCGCTGGACCCGGTGAACGCCGAGCGGGTCATGCAACTGCTGCTGCGCGAAGCTGGCGAGCGCCAGGTCACCTGCGTGGTCGCCACCCATGACGAAGCCCTGGCCAGGTCGGCAGGCTTGGGCCTGCTGCGCATGAGCTGCCGGCGCGATGCCGACGGCGGCGTCACCGCGACCCTGGCGAGGGCCGCCTGATGCGCCCGCTACTGATCGCCGGGCTGGCCTGGCAGGACTACCGCAACGACGCGCGGCTGTCGGCCTGTGGCGTGCTGGCGCTGGTGGCGGTGATCGCGCCGCTGCTGGTGCTGTTCGGCCTGAAGTTCGGCCTGGTCGGCAGCCTGACCGAGCGTCTGCAGCGCGATCCGGGCGTGCGCGAGATCATTCCCTTGGGCGGTGGACGCTTTCGCGGCGAGTTCATCGAGGAACTGGCACAACGCCCGGGAGTGGCCTTCACCATCCCCCGGACCCGGCAGATCGCCGCCACCGCCGAACTGCTGCTGCCCGCCCACGGCCGTGGCCTGACGGTCGAGATGCTGCCCAGCGCCGAGGGCGATCCCTTGCTGGCCCAGGTCGCTCCCCCGTCGGGGCTGCAACAGGTGGTGCTGAGCTTTACCGCTGCGGAAAAGCTGGGCGCCAGGGCCGGAGACGAGCTGCAGGCCAGCTTCAGCCGCCAGCAGGCCGGGCAGATGCAATGGCGGCAGACGCGCCTGCAGGTCCTCAGCGTGTTACCCCTGGCCGCGTTCGAGCGCGATGGCCTGTTCGCATCGTTGCAGTTGCTCGAGGCCGTCGAAGACTACCGTGATGGCCGCGCGGTGCCGGCGCTGGGCTGGCAGGGCGAGGCGCAGGGCTCCGTGGCGCAGCGGGTTTACCCGGCGTTTCGCCTGTACGCCCGCGAGCTGACCGACGTCGAGCCGCTGCGCCAGTTCTTCGCCGAACGCAAGCTGCTGGTCTCGACCCAGGCCGCGCAGATCGCCCAGGTGCAGTCGCTCAGCCGCAACCTCGACCTGGTGTTCTGGATCATCGCCAGCCTGGCCGTGGCCGGCGCGGTAGCGGCCATCGCTGCGGGCGCGGTGGCGGCGGTGGAGCGCAAGCAACGCGAACTGGCGGTGCTACGCCTGCTGGGCTTCGGCACCGCCGCGCTGTTGTTGTTCGTGATGCTCCAGGCGCTTTACAGCGGGCTGTTCGCCGCGGCGTTGGCGGGCCTGCTGTACCTGTTGGCCGAGCACGGCCTGAACCGACTTTTCATGCAGGTGCCCGGCGAGTTCGCCAGTCACCTGTTGCCCATGCACTACCTCGTTGCGTTGTGTGCCGTGCTGCTGGCCAGCACCGCCGCCGCCGCCCTCGGCGGCTGGCGCGTGGCGCGCATCGAGGCTTGCCAAGGAATTCGTGATGTCTGACCGCCGCCTCGGGGCTGTCGCCCTGATCCTCACCGCGCTGAGCCTGGGCGCCTGTTCCCAGGCCGATGGCGACGACAAGGCCAAGCCGGTCGCCCAGCCCCAGGCTGGGAGTGAGAGCAAGCTCGATAATCCCAAGCCGCTGCCGGGCGATGTCAGCCTGCCGCTGCCCTGTGGCGGCGAGCTGGTTTTGCGCAGTGTCTACGTGCTGGCCCAGGGCAGCCTCGACGACCGCGAGGTCAACCTCGGCTATCCGTTCAGCGAAGGCGAGGCCGGTTACAAGCAGTCGTTCATCTCGGGCTACCGACGCGACTTCATCAACGGCCAGTTCAGCCTGCAGGACCTCGCGCCGCAGTGGCAGAAGGCCGTTGGCCCGACCTTGCCGAAGGTCGACAAAGGCAGCCCGCTGACGCCGATGATGTACTTCATCGGCAAGTACGAAGTGACCGCGCGCCAGTATGCCCAGGTGATGGCCCAGGCGCAGTCGCTGGCCAGCGGCGAGGCTGCACCGGCCTGCGCGGCGAGCAACGATGCTGCCGGGCGTCTGCCCAAGGTCAAGCTGTCGCGCTTCGAGGCCGAGCGCTTCGCCGCGGTGTACAGCGCCTGGCTGATGAAGCATCACCGCGATCTGCTACCGGTCAGTGGCCGTGGTGGCAAGGCCGAGGATGGTGGCATGGGCTTCGTGCGCCTGCCCACCGAAGTCGAGTGGGAATTCGCCGCCCGTGGCGGTTCGGCGGTCAGCCGCCAGGAGCTGGAAGGGCGCCTGTTCCCACGCAAGGTCGAAGGCGCCGACAGCGAGGGGCCGCTGGCCGACTTCGCGGTGTTCAACCAGGTGGCCGGTGGCACTGGGCAAGCAGCGCGGCTGATGCCGATCGGCACCAAGCAACCTAACCCGCTGGGCCTGTTCGATGTGATCGGCAACGCCGCCGAGATGGTCCAGGAGTCGTTCCAGCTGGTGCATGCCGGTCGCCTGCAAGGCGCCTACGGCGGCTTCGTGGTCAAGGGTGGCAACTACCTCGAAGGCGAGGGCACGTTGTTTACCGGCATGCGCCGCGAGTACCCGCTGTTCGGCGCCGATGGCACCGAGCAGCGCAACGAGACCACCGGCTTCCGGGTCGCCATCGGCGCCTTGTCGGCACCGCGTTCGCGCTATCAGGAGCTGTTCGAGCAATGGCAGAAGGAGGGCCGCCTGGCTAGCCTGACCGACGATATCGACGCCGCCCAGGACCCGACCAAGCGCCTGGACAGCATCATCGCCGCCGCCAATGACCCGCGCCAGCAAGCCGAGCTGGGGCTGGTCAACGAAGAGCTCAAGCGCAATGTCTCGCTGATCGCCCGCCAGCGCGAGGAAGCCGCCGGCAACCTGATCCAGTCCGCCGCCCTGGTGGCCGAGACCATCAACAACTACAACATCCGCCTGACCAACCTGCAGAACACCCAGGCCAAGGCCCAGGCCTCGGGCGACCAGACCAGCGCGCGCATGTACGGCGCGGCCATCGCCAACGGCCGCGCGGCCCTCGACGGCGCCGTGGCGATCTACATCGACAACCTGGCCAGTGGCACGCGCTACACCGATGCGGTGATCCAGGCGCAGTTCCAGCGGGTCAAGGAAGAACTCAATCGCAAGCCGGTCCTGGGCAACAGCCTGGTGACCCGCGCCACCCTGTTCGTCCGCCACGTCGGGGAGTACCGCCAGAACCGGCGGGCCGATCCGGCGACGATCCTCAAGGAGCTGCTGGCATCGGCCGCCCCGCGACCCTAAGGACAGCTTCCGTAGAAAGGACTCCCGGGTGGCATGACGCCCCCGGTTACCAAGAAACCCAAGAAGAGAAACCAGACCATGTTCACCCGCAAACCCCTGATCACCGCATCCCAGGCCCGTACCGCGCTGCTGCTGGCCGCCGGTTTCAGCACCGTGCTGTTGAGCGGTTGCGCCAGTTCGCCGGCGTCCAAGGTCGGCGCCACGACCAAGGTCGAGTACTACCCCAACTGCTACGAGCCGGTGCAGCACCTGCGCTCCACCGACGGTGACATGACCCGTTCGGTCGCCACCGGCGCGCTGCTCGGCGCGGTCGGCGGTGCCCTGACTGGCGCCCTGGTCGACAAGGACAACCGCGGCCGCAACGCCGCCATCGGCGCCGCTGGCGGTGCCCTGGTCGGCGGCGCGGCTGGCTACTACACCGAGCGCCAGAAGCAGATCAGCGACGACAAGCAGCGCATTGCCTCGTACGCCGCCGACATCGACAAGAGCGCCGCCGACCTGGACCGCACCACCGCCTACGCCAAGTCGTCGCAAAGCTGCTACCAGCGCGAGTTCGCCAGCCTGATCCAGAACCGCAAGTCGGGCCGCATCAACGACACCGAGGGCCGCAAGCGCCTGGCCGAGATCGTCGCCGGCCTGCAGGAGTCGAACAACCTGCTGACCACGGTCAATGGCCGCCTTGGCGAGAACCTCAACAACTACACCCAGGCCTACGAGCAGGACCTCAAGCAAGTGGGCGTACAGCGCACCGAAGTGGTTGCCGTTGCCGAGCCGCCGAAGGTGGCCACCACTGGCAAGAAGAAGGACGTGAAGAAGGTCCAGCCGGCCAAGACCAACAGCAAGGTGCCACAGGAAGCGGTGGCCACCGAGAAGACCCTGCAGAACGCCAACGGCAAGAAGACCGAGGCCCAGCAGGTGGCCAAGGCCGGCGCCGACCAGGTCAATGCCATGTGCCGCAACCCGGACATGGGTGACTGGGCGCCGGTGCCTTGCCCGAACGTTTGATAACGCGCCAGGGGCGCTTTGCGCCCCTTTCGCGACGCCGTCCTGTAGCGGCCTTGTGCCGCGAAAGGGCTGCAAAGCAGCCCCGGCAATCTTGAATTGAAGCGGCCATGTCGCAAAAAATCGCCAAGACCTTCAAAGGTCTGCCCCCAAGGCTCTGATTCATGTGCAAGGAAACCGATTCGTGACAGACCTGCTTTCCACCCGCCTGGGCAATACCTCGCAGTTCATGGCGCGTCAGCGCATCCAGGGGCGGATCAACCTGCCGCAGATGTTCGCCGCCATCGATGCCGATCCACGGATCGTCGGGGCGGGCGTGGTGTACATCGACGCCGACTACAACGTCATCACCTTGCGTGAGTTCCAGCCGATCTGCAGCATCCGTCCCAAGCGCGTGATCCTGCGCGAGATCAAGAAGTACCAGACCCCCGACCAGTACACCCAGCAGTTGCAGCACAACCCGCGTGAGTCGCGGGTGGTCAAGGAGGCGGTCAACACCACGCTCTCCTGTGCAGGTGCCGTGATTGGCTGGTTCGTGGTGTTCAGTGGCACCATTGCCGCGCCATTTTCCGGTGGCACCAGCCTGGTGCTGACCTACATCGGTGGTGCTGCCGCCACCGCCAGTAGCATCCAGTGCAGTATCGGTGTCATACGCACGGTGCGTGAAGTGACCAACCCGGCGGCCAACGATGCCCTGGATGAGAGCCAGTGGTACCAAGCCGCCTCGAAAGTACTTGATGGTGTTTCCCTGCTGGGTGTCGGCGCGTCGGGGCTTAGCACGTTGAAGTACCTGCAGGTACACAGGGCCGCAACCGGGCGTAGCTGGCTGGAACTGTCCAAGAGCCTCAGTCGTCAGCAGCGCAAGGCGCTGACCGATGAACTGTTGTCGATCAAGCACCCAAGCCTGACGGCCAAGCAGATCAAGTTGCAGCAGGCTGCTGGGACCATGACCAAGCGCTATACGCCGACCGAGATCAGCCATGCCACGCAGACCCTGATGCGCGACTCGCTCGGCGCCACCTTGGGACTGGCTGGCAGTGCGACGGTACAGAGCATCGCCGTGGGGCTCTACGAGGAAGTCGAATGATGATGACGCCGGCAGACTTCCAGGCCTTCATGCGTCGTTACTTCGCGACATTCTTGCTGGGTTTTTTCATGTGCGTGATTTCTGCGGCGTTGTCATCGGGCCAATGGATAGACAGCCATTGGCGTCACCACCCGGACAACCCCTCGTACACCCTGCTGGCCAGTGCCTTGTCCACCTTGTTGTTGTGTGGTGGGCACTTGGCGATGGTCCGTGGCCGTATCTGGGCCATGTGGTTGGTCCTGCCCGTGCCGGCAGTGGCCTTGTTGATGACGCTGAGCCTGGTCGGCAGCGGTTTGAATGCCGTGCTACTGGCGATCATGCTGGTGCTTCCTCTGCTCGCGCTGCTGGTCTTCAACAGTGGTCGCCATCGGGAAATGCGCCGGCGCCTGATAGAGCTGCGTCAGCTGAGGCGCTGACGCATGACGTGTCAGATGCAACTCAAGGACTTTCTCCGACGCTACTTCGGCGTTTTCATCGGTGCGTTCTTCGCCTCGATCATCGCCGTTGCCTGGACCTTTGCCCTGGCCTGGAGCAGCTATTGCCGCAATTGCGCGCAGGATGGCCTGTTCCCCCTGGGCCTTTATGGCCTGTTTGCGCTGTTCGCTTTGGGCCATGGCGCCGTGGTGCGTGGGCGGGCTTGGGGTACCTGGCTGATCGCCGGCATGTGCATCGCGTGCATGCTGATCACCTTGCCCACCTATGGGCACAGGCCGAACCTATTCATCTACACCGGCAGCCTGTTGGCGGCATTGGCGGCATTGGTGGCCTTGCTGCTGCTCAACAGCCAGCGCTATCGAGAGATGCGCAAGCGGCTGGCGGAGTATCGCCAGCAGCGGCGCCAGGCACGTCGCTAGGGGCGGCAAGATCCCGCATCACTTCTCTGCTCCCGCTCCTGGCTCTCATCACCATACTTGCCCTCGGATCGCCCGCTCGTCGCCGCAGTGGGTATGGTGTTGATAATGCTGGTTCGGTGGTTATACTAACCACCAATCGGCCAGCCCAAGGAATGGGTTCATGAACAGCCGTGAAATGATTTCGGTGATCGAGGCGGATGGTTGGTACCTGGTGCGTTGCAAAGGCAGCCACCATCACTTCAAGCACCCTGACAAACCTGGGCTGGTAACCATCCCGCACCCGAAGAAGGACCTGCTGCCCGCCACCGCGGCCAGCATCCTGCGCCAGGCGCGGATCGTCTACGCCAGCTGACGAGGAGGCTTAATCCCATGTTGTTTCCCATCGCCATCCTTCCCGGTGACGACCAGTACGCCTGGGGCGTTGAAGTGCCGGACATCCCTGGCTGCTTTTCGGCGGGTGAAGACCTCGACAACGCCATCGCCATGGCCCGCGAGGCGATCGAGGGCCATCTCGAGCTGCTCGCCCAGGACCAGCAGGAAATTCCCAAGGCCAGCAAGGTCGCCGTGCATGCGGCCAATCCGGCCTATGCCGGCTGCACCTGGGCGTTGATCGATATCGATATCACCCGCTACCTGGGCAAGGCCGAAAAGCTCAACATCACCCTGCCGGCCTACCTGCTCACCCGTATCGACAGCTATGTGCAGAACCACCCCGAACACAAGAGCCGCTCGGGCTTCCTGGCCGAGGCGGCGCTGAAGATCCTCCAGGGCGAGGGTAAGTAGTCAGGCCGTGCCACCGGTGGGCAGGCGCACGCTGACGCGCAGCCCGCCGCTTGCGCGGTTGCGCAGGACCAATTCACCGCCATGACTGGCAGCAATGCGCTGGGCGATGCTCAGCCCCAGGCCGTAACCGCCCGAGGCCTGGTTGCGCGAGCCCTCGCCGCGCACGAACGGGTCGGTGACGGTCGCCAGCAAACCCGGCGCGATGCCGGGGCCACGGTCGTCGATGTGGATGCACACCTCATGGCGGGTGCTTTCCAGGGTGACCGACACCTCCCGGGCATAGCGCAGGGCATTGACCAGCAGGTTCTGCAGGCAACGTTGCAGCAACAGCGCATCGACCCGTGCCTGGCCCGCCTGGCCACGAATGGGCAACGGTTCTTCAGCGCTGGCAAGGTCGGCGCACAAGCGGGCCACCAGGCGATCGAGGTCCACTTGTTGCAGGTTCTGCTGCTCGCCCGCGCGCAGGTAGTCGAGCACCTGGCCGATCATCCCGTCCATCTGCGCGATGTTGTGGCGCAGGCGTTCCTTGTGTTCACCGTCTTCCAGCCGTTCCAGGCGCAGGCGCATGCGCGTCAGCGGTGTGCGCAGGTCGTGGGACACCGCAGCGAGAAAGTACGCCTTGTCGTTGACCATGCCGATCAGCCGCTGCTGCATGGCGTTGAAGGCCTGGGCGGCCTGGCGCACTTCCTCGGGGCCATCCAGCGGCAGCGGCGCTTGCGCGAGATTGTGGCCTAGGCCCCGGGCGGCGTCGGCCAGGCGGCGCAGCGGGCGCAGGCACAGGCGCACCGCCAGCAGGCACACCAGCAGCACGGCGACGATGCGCAGTGCGTAGACTCGCAGCAGGTAGTCGCTGATCAGCACCCAGGCCGATTCGCCGCTCCAGCCCTGCAGCTCCTGGCCATCGATGATCAGCCAATGGCCATCGACCAGGGGCACGGCGAATTCCAGGTGGGCCTGGGCGGTACGCAGGCCGAACAGGCTGCGCCAGACGATCGGCTGACCCTGCTCGTCGGTGAGCTGGACCTTGAGCAAGCGTGCCTGTGGATCGCGGCCCAGCTCATAGGCCAGCGCCTGGTGCAGCAGCAGCTCGATCCGTCGATGGCCGCGGCGCTCGTCATGCTCGGCTGCCGGCACGGCTTCGGCGCAACGCACCTGGTAGTGACGGGGCAGCGCGAGCGCCGCGCCATGACAGTCGGCCTGGGCGATCAACGGCGCGCTGCGCGCCGCGATCAGCCGCACCGGCGCTTCCAGCACCTGGGCGAAACGCACATCGAACCAGATGCTGCTGGACAGCAACTGGATCACCAGGGTGCCGCTGATCATGATCAGCAGCAGTTGGCCAAACAGCGTGCGCGGCCACAGCCGACGGAGCCAGCGCACTTCAGGCGCCCAGGGCTTCGCGGGCCAGGCTCAACAGGTAGCCTTCGTTGCGGATGGTGAGGATCTGCGCGCCATGGCCGCAGGCGCGGCGCAGTTGCTGGCGCAGGCGGCTGATGCACATGTCCACCGAACGGTCGTCGGGCAGGTGGTCGCGGCCGAACGCGCTGCGCGTCAGCTGATCGCGCGACACCACGCGGTTGTTGGCCTCGAGCAGTTCGCGCAAGACCCGGTAGTCGGAGCGGGGCAGGGTCTGCGTTTGCCCATCGGGGTGGGTGAGCAGGCGCTTGACGTGGTCCAGGCGAAAGCCGGCAAACACCTGTGGTTCAACGACCGGCTCTTGCGTCACGGCCTCCAGGCGTTGCGGCCGGCGCAGCACCGCCTTGATCCGCGCCACCAGTTCGCGGGGCTCGAACGGCTTGGCCAGGTAGTCGTCGGCGCCAACTTCCAGGCCAATGATGCGATCCAGAGTGCTGCCCTTGGCCGACAACATGATCACCGCCAGGCCGGGTTGCGCCTGCAACTGTCGGCACAGGCTCAGGCCGTCCTCGCCGGGCAGCATCAGGTCGAGCACCACCAGGTCCACGGCGTGGCGCGCCAACTGCTCGCGCATCTGCTCACCGTCAGCGGCGGCCAGGGCCTGGTAACCGGCATCGGCCAGGTAATCGCAGAGAAGTTCGCGGATTTCGTCGTCATCGTCGACGACCAGCAGGGTCGTGCTCATGGTGCGGGGATACCTGTGCGAGGCAGCGTTTGGCTGCTCATTACGTTCGATTACATCCCCGTACATGCCATCCATGGAGCCGAAGGGGCGGATGCCTAGAATCGTAACAAAAAATCATCTGCGAATACGAAACCTTCCCAAATGGTACGACAGAGCATCATGACCGACGCATACCCCGTTCTCCGAGGCGGCAGTCGCCTCACCCCGCTTGCCTTCTTCGTCGCCCTTGGGCTGTCCGGCACTGCCGCAGCCGCCAACCAGGCCGTGGAGCTGGATGCCACCACCATCGACAGCAGCGCCTTGCCACTGGCCGACGACAGCGGCCAGATCGGCTACACCGTCGAAAGCACCCGCAGCTCGACCGGGCTGAAGCTGACGCCGCGACAAACCCCGCAGTCGGTCACCAGCATCACCCGCCAGCAGATGGACGACCGCGACATCCATACCATCGAGCAGGCGCTGGACACCACGCCCGGGGTGAGCATGAGCAAGATGGAAGTGGGCGGGCGCACCGACTTCCGCGCCCGCGGCTATTCGATCAGCAACTGGAAGATCGACGGCTTGCAGTTCCCCGGCGGCTCGGACTTCAGCGGTGGCGGCAACGCCCTGAACATGGACCTGTACGAGCGCATCGACATCGTCCGTGGCGCCAACGGCCTGCTTGGCGGTACCGGTGATCCGTCGGCCACCGTCAACCTGATCCGCAAGGCACCGGGCAAGACCTTCGGTGGCAGCGCCTACGCCACCTACGGCAGTTGGGACAAACGCCGCCTGGGCGCCGACCTGAACCTGCCGCTGTCCGAGGATGGCCGCCTGCGCTCGCGTTTCGTCATGACCCAGCAGGACGCCAACTCGTTCCGCGACAACCAGTCCGAGCGCTCCCGCGCGGCCCTGGCCAACTTCGAGTTCGACCTGGACGACGCCACCACCCTCGGTGCCGGCTACCAGTACGAGTACAACAAGGTGGTCGGCGGCGGCTGGGGCGCCAACATCCCGATCTGGTACGGCGACGGCAGCAAGACCGACCTGCCGCGCAGCACCAACGTGGTGCCAAGCTGGAGCTTCGGCGAGTACATCACCCGCACCACCTTCGGCTCGCTGGCGCACCGCTTCGACAACGACTGGAGCCTGGACCTCAAGGTTGCCCAGAGCACAGGCGAGGCCCTCAACCATCGCGGCCTGGCCAAGGTCAATTCATCCGGCCGCGGCGTCTATGGCGGCTACTGGGACCAGGACGGCAGTGGCGCGGTGCTCAACGGCCTGCACAGCTCCACCGACACCACCCAGCAATCGGCGCAGATCGACTTGTCTGGACCGTTCCAACTGCTGGGCCGCACCCATCAGGCGATGGTCGGCTACAACGACAGCCGCACCGTGGCCTGGTCGCCGCAGTACAGCTGCAGCATGGTCGGCGGCGGCAAGACGGTGAACAGCGGCGTGGGCTGCCAGTTCCGCGCCAACAACGGCCTGGGCCTGAGCAACTGGCTCGATGGCGTGGATGACGACTACGCCATGCTGGCCTCGAAGACCGGCCTGCACAGCAAGACCACCACCCGCCTGCAGGGCCTGTACGCCGCTACCCGCCTGAGCATCAGCGACCCACTGTCGGTGATCCTCGGCGTGCGCAGCACCGACTATTCGGCCACCACCCGCAACGTCAACGGCGCCCGCAGCAACCAGCAGAACAACGGCATCGTCACTCCCTACATGGGCGTGGTCTACGACCTGAACGACACCTACTCGCTGTACGCCAGCTACACCGACATCTTCAACCCGCAGACCGAAGAGACCGCCAGCGGCACCAAGGTCGAGCCGATCCGTGGCCAGAGCTACGAGAGCGGGATCAAGGGCGCCTGGTTCGATGGCCGCCTGAACGCGTCCGCCGCTTACTTCCGCACCAAGCAGGAAAACAAGGCGGTGATGGACGGCGACCTGCTGACCCCGACCGGCGCCACCGCCTACAAGGCCGGCTCCGGCCAGGAAACCGACGGCATCGACCTGGAAGTCGCCGGCGCCCTGACCCCGAACTGGAATGTCTATGCCGGCTACACCTACCTGCACTTCCGCCGCCTGGACAGCGACGGGCGCAGCGATCCCTCGCACCTGTTCAAGGCCTCGACCACCTATCGCCTGTCCGGTCCGCTGGACCGCCTGACCCTGGGGGCTGGCGTTACCGCGCAGAGCAACATCCGTGCGATCTCCTCGCCAGCCGGCCAGCCGAGCAATGGCGTCAGCCGCAGCGCGAGCGATGTGAACTGGTCGGGCTATGCCATCTGGAATGCCATGGCCAAGTACCAGCTGACCGACGACACCAGCGTCAGCCTCAACGCCAACAACCTGTTCGACAAGCACTACTACACCCGTTACGGGTTCTATGCCGGGGCGATCTACGGTGATCCGCGCAACCTGGCGTTGACGGTGAGTACGGCGTTTTGAGCGCTGTTGGCTGGCAGATCTTGCGGTAGTGATATCGGTTGATCCAGCCGGGTATCGAGCTGATCCCAATCCTCGCCGAACAGCTCCGCCGGATGCATGGTCCGCTCCGCCCCATTGCCGCAGGCCAGCGCCTTGGCCGGGCAGTACAGGTCGCAGCCCCAGCAGATCCGCTCCGGATGGCTGGGGTTGCTGGGAAATTTCTTGGCCATGGTCTCCCTCCATGAAGTGAGTGCCTGCGCTCAGGCTATGCCGCGCATGGCCAAGGGGCTTGACCGGGGTCAATGCCGCTAGCGGATAGGCCCCGGCGCTTCCAACTGGCTCATCAGGTCGTCGTTCCACGCGCCCTCGACCTGCACATGCGCCGCCGCGCCGAGCATCACCGCCTCGATCAGGTTGTGGTTGAGGTAGGTGTACAACCCAGGCTGGCGGAAGCTGTACAGCGCCGCCCCCGCCGCGCCCCCGGGGATAAACCAGGTTTCCAGGTTGCGTTGCGGCGGGTTGGCGAACTTGCCCGCCGCCCAGACATAGTCGCCATGGCCGCCGATCAAGTGCGGGCGGGTGTCGCGGTTGGCCTGGGAGTGGACGATCAGCACCGTCTCGCCGACCTTGGCGGTCAGCGCCTGCTTGCCGGTCAGCGCGCCGACGCTGCCGTTGAACACCACATGGCTCGGCACCAGCCCCTTCATCAGTTGGCTCATGTCGCCGAAGCTGGCCATGGGGTTGGCGTAGCGCTTGTATTTGCCGTCCTTGTCGCGGGGGATGTAGTAGTCCTGTTCACCGATGTACCACACCTTGTCGTACTTCAGCGGCCGGCCCTCGGCATCCTTCAGCCCCTCGCGCGGCAGCACCATGATCGCCCCGTTCATACCGCACACCACATGCCAGGGAATCATCGCCCCGCCCGGCGCGCAGTGGTACACGAACACCCCGGCACGGTCGGCCTTGAAGCGCAGCTTCACCTGCTCGCCCGGTTTCACATGGGTCAGCTCGCCGCCGCCCAGGGCGCCGGTGGCGGCGTGGAAGTCGATGTTGTGCATCATGCTGTTGCTGGCCGGGTTGACCAGCGTGAGTTCCACATAGTCGCCTTCGTGCACCACCAGCAACGGCCCCGGCACCGAGCCGTTGAAGGTCATGGCATGGATGTAGGCCCCGGCCGTGTCGATGGCCAGTTCCTTTTCCTCGATGACCATGCGGAACTCGACGATCCGCGGCTTGCCCGGCGCCCGTTGGCTGTGGGCATGGACCTGCGGTGGCGGCACCAGCTCGACGCTTACCCGTTCCAGCTTGGCCAGGTCCATGGCGGGGTCGGTGATCACGGCCGGCGCTGCCGGTGCGGCCTGGGCCAGACCGGCGCCGAGTACGGAAGTGCCGACGCCCAGCAACACCGTGCCGGCGAGCATGCCACGCCGGGTCAGGGCAACGCCTTCTTGCTCACTCATGGGGCTTCTCCTTAAGTCGACGGGAATCGTCTGGCACAGGAATAGCCGCTTTAAACGTAAGGTTTATTGAGCGAAAACAAGAAGTGGGTGGGGTGGGCGATGTGTCGCAGGGGGTGGAGAGCTGAAACGAAAAAGCCTCGACGGAAGTCGAGGCTTTTGGGAGATGGTGCGGCACCAGGAGTCGAAAAAGCTCGTAAATAACTGAAAATAAATATTTTTCTGTAATGTTTTTTTGATTCTATCTCTAAAACTATCCGTCGAGATTATATCCGTTGTTTAACTGGTGAGTGATACTCCGGGTTGGCCCGAATAAATGGCGGTTGAGTATCTAGTAGCAGATGTTTTTGCGCTCGGCGTATAAGTGTTCCCTACAGTATTAAGTTTGCGATATAAGAGCGATTAAACACCATGAGTGTTTTTGTTGCATTTCGGAGGGCGTAAAAATTATACTGAGCCATCATTCTGATATTGCAGAGGGAATTGAAGGTGCTTCCGAAAGTCTTTGTATACCCTGAGGGACAGCGGATATGGTTGGTTAGGGCATCCGGCGGAAAACATTTTCAGAATTTCCTGAAGCACGGCGTTGTTGCAATCGCTCATATCGACAAGTTAATCAAAAAACACGCGCTTGACGAAATTCCCTCTAGAGAGATTTTGCGCAGGTATCTGGAAGCTGAATCTGATAGCTTCTTTGATTCACCTTTAGCAGCACTGAAAAAACTCGATGACAGCAGCACTGAGCTAGAGCAAGATGTTGAGTTGGCCGAGGAAGAATATTTCGAAAGCAAAATGTCTCTAGCCAACCGCGAAGCGCAGGTGAATAAATTTGCGCAAGAAATGTGCGTGGGTGATCTGGTCGTTACTTTATGTAAGACCCATATAGCTATCGGGCAATTCACATCAGAGTCTTACATTGATGAAGCTGTGTTGGTTAATAAAATATACCGAGGCTCAAAAGAGCCGAAAGTTGAATATTTAGAGTCTAAGCTACGCAGGAATGTTGCTTGGGGTAAGCCAATTGCACGTGAGCTTCTTAGTGCCGGATTAAAGAAGCCTCTTTTAGCTAGGAATACGGTTTCCAGCTTGGACGAGTATTGGGATAAAATATATTGTTTGATTTATCCTATTTTTGTTCGTTCTGATGTGGTTTACTTCTCTAATCGCGTTGCGAAAAGTGGCCCCGTTGGCACTCGAAGTATGTGCAAGCTGCTTGATTTCGTAGTTTGCACGCAATTGACGACAGATGCTCTGCTGAAACCAACTATGCCTGGGTTTGACCTGGCGAGATTGCTAGAGGATAGCTTGCATGGGACCGACTTCCAAGAAAGATTGACCTCGCAGGCTGAAGTTATGTCACCTGGTTACTTTCATCACGCAGTTCAGGTGTTGAATGGAGTGAAACCAGAGGTATATGCTCGGGTCTTAGCTTCTTTACTAGCCTTCGGCTTGACTGGGTGCCAAGGTGGGTCTGATGTGCTGACTAGTCTCTCTGAAGAGATAGTATCAGCTCTTAAACAAGATGATATGTCCCAGGAGCGAACTGCAAAGCCTGCTGATAGGGATAAAACAGATAAAATGCTTGAGGAGTATAAGCAGATTATGGGCAAGAAAGGGGTTACAAGTTTGACCTCCAGCCTTGATCTAAAATTAGCTAACGCCGATAGCGCATTGCCGTCTATTTCCTTCTCGCCACAAATAGATATTGAAAGTGGTTCAGAAAAAACCATGGGGCCCAAACAACATTCCAGCGGAACGGGCGAACAGTTCCGCCTTGACTTGGAATAGGGGGTGACGGTGAGAAACGGAATTTTAGAATTCGTAGGTGGTGCATTCTTACTGACGGCTATTACATATGCTTCAGGAAGAGGCTATTTTAATGGTTACTTTCGAAGCGTGAGAGTAGATCCCGCGTTCGTTGATGTTGCTGTAGATCAAATTTTCTTTGAGGGTGGTAGAGAAATAATCAAAGTTGTAAGCCCTGTTGCGTATCCGCTTTTATTTTTTGTTGTCGCTAGTGTGCTGTTGGCGTTATTGGGTACGCTGTATTTGAAGAAAATTGCATCTGCAAGGGCTGAGAATTTGTTGCTCGCCTGTTCGCAGTTGAAAGGGATTTTTTTTCTGGTTGGGATAGTGTGGTTTTCTAACTATCTATTCAATTCGGCAATGAAAAGTGGTGGCGAGGTTGCTGCCACTAATGGGTGCAATTTTGTGGTCGTTCATGTGAACGACAAGGACAGCCAGACGGGATGTCTCATTTATAAAAGCGTGGATAATATTTGGGTGCGCTACGAGACCGAAGAGTCTGAGTACGTTTCTGTTTTCCCGAGGGATAATTTTTACAGGGCAGACATGAGGATGAGGAATTAACTACTGCCGTTTGTAGTCGCAGGGGGCGGTTTTCGGTGTTGTTTAGATTTTGGATCAAAAGGGGGGCTGATTTATATTTCAGAAAATATATCAGTCCCCATTTTCTAATGCCACATTACCCTAGAATTGACCGCTAAATTCCTACGGAAACCCACGATGAAACAGGGGGCAGATTTATTTAAGGGCACACATCAACCTGTGCCGAAAAAATAAATCTGTCCCCTTTTCTCCAATATAAGCCCCTTCGATGTGCTGACTGTATGTTCGAGTATGAAGAGGAATTTGCTAAATTATTTGTAGTGATTTGAAGAGGCCGCGGTGTAGTACGATTGGCTCCTTACGATTAAAGTTTGCTTCAGGGCTAATATATCTAAATACGTGAGTATTGTTTTGTTTCGGTTGGTTGCCTATTACCGAAAAATTGAACAGCACTGCAAGTACGAAGTCTGCAGTTCTTTCATGAGTGGCGGCGCCCGGTTCTTCTTCGTAAGCGGCTTCAAACTCTGCAATTGAGAGGGTTTGCTTTCTCACGATTGAAAATAAGTTCAGTATCGACTTGATATTTGGTAGGAATCCGCTTATTTCATCTTCGATCTCGCTGCGGAGATAGTTAGAGAATGATTTGTCAATTTTTGTAACTATGTCAGGCGTTATTTTTGTTCGATTGTCTCGAAGAGCTTCCTCTGCACATGCCTGTAAGTATCGTATATAGTCCCTGGGCCTAATTTGAGTGCTTCGGGTTATATAGTCAAATGCCTTCATTTCTTTCTGCTGTTTGTGTCCGTATTTGACAGGAAGATTGCTGAAGAGCATTCTCCAGGCTTGATAGAAAGGTAGTGTCGGATCGGTCGAGGAATGCGCTTTGGAGATTCGAAAAGCTAAAAGTTCCTTGATTTTGGCTTCATCCCAAGCAAGAGGGACCTTCAAGTCGTTCCATTTGTTCCTGTCATTATCCATCAATAAATCGTAAATATCATCTCGAAGGAACACAACAGGGAAAAGTTTATAAGGTTGTCCGAATACCGAACGTACATCTTGAACTGCCTTGAATAATCCAGTCAACAATGCTGTATAGCGATTGTAGTTTTCTGGATCTGTGATGTCTCGGTAATCTTCGTCTAGCTCATCGAATACAATTAGATATTCAGATTTGTCCAGGTGTTGTAGAAGCAAGTCTTCGAGTGTTTCAACTCGCTCTATCCAAGAAGTTTCATTTTTCTGCGTTGCATTCGAGCCGCTTGCTTCTATCCCGCTACCGAGTATAGATATCTTGAATGTCCCGCTTACCCATCGCTTAATGCTTCGTGCAAGAGACTGCTCGACATCGCCCTCGTAAATTGATCTGAGTTTCTCTCGGATCGAATCGTCTATTGATTCATTTTTTATCATTAGCTTTGCGACTGAGCTATATATTAGGTATTTCCACAGCGTCATATACTGATTGGGAGCTGTAAAACTCTTATTTGTTAAATCATAAAGCTCTTGGAAGGGGAAGTTCTTGAATGACAGCTTTTTGGCGAAACGAGAAAAGCTTACATCTTTTATGATATGTTCGGTAATAGCTGTTTTCCCTGTTCCTTTTCGTCCAATTACGTAAGATTTCGAGCCTGATGTTATCTCGTCTACAATGTTTACATGAAAAAAGTACCTGCTAGTATCTTCCAGCTTTGCTTCTACTTTCCATGCCGCTACTTCTTTCAACAATTCCCGGCTCATACATCATCCCTGCATGCCATTAAAGGCCAAATGCTATCAGGGATTGAGAGTTTGTGAAGGGTTTTCTGTACCTAACCGCCCGCAACATGTGAGATGAATTTCGAATTGCATCTAGTATGGCGAATATGTAATTCGGTTGATTATTAAAAGCGATCAATAGATAGCAGTCGATAGTTTTTGTCTACTAACAAACTCTTTGGTTTGATTTCTGTGGGTCATGACTCATTAGCTCTCACTTTGAGAGAAACGCCATGAGGTTTCTAGTCGTCGAGCAAGCAGCCGCACCGTAAGCAGGTAGTAGTACCGTGTAGCCTCGCTGCGATGGCGAATGCGATGTTCAAGGAACCAAGCAAGATGCTTTCTCTGCCAAGTCCAAGGGGTTTCTCGCTGCCAGCGTCCCGCAATTTCTGCTTGGATAAGCATCGCCTGCCGCAAGTGGCGTTGCCGCGTCGCGTGCGACCCGGTTAGCACGCCAGTCAAGAACAGTTCCATTTCGAATGACTTGCTCATGCCCGTCCACCAATGTAGGCCGCGACCACATCGATCCGACCGTGCCCCAGCTCATAGCTGATTTGCCTTCTGGCCTCACGATCTAGGTGCCTATCTACCTGGCAACATTGGCCGTCGTTGATTGGCGCGGGATGTTGGGTGATCTGCTCGTAGCGCTCACATGCGTACGCCGCTCGTAGCTCATGGAAGCCCTTGAGGTTGTGTGCATGCAGGATGACCCGCGCAGGGCGGATGCTTTCTTGCAGAAGACTCAGGTAGCTTTCGTGTGAGGCAATCAGGTTGCGGCTACTTGCAGGCGACACTTGCCGTGCAAACTCAAGAGCATCTCGAACATTGTCGTTAACCGCAATCCAACGTGGCGCCGAGGCGCCAGCACGGCCACCTTTGGTGCCGTCCTGGATGTTGATCCTGCCTAGGTCTTCAGCCTCACGGATTAGACGTGGCAGGTCGGCCAAGATGGCCTCACGCAAGCGCATGCCAGTGGCTCGTGCCAACAGAACAATCGCTGCGGCCCGTTGCTGATGATCTCGACAAAGCGCATCGACGATCTGCTTAATCTGTTCGCGGTCTTGGCCTTGCGGAGCCGATTGGCGAACTCCGGTGCGCTGCATTCCCAACACCTTGCTCGGACTGGGCAATTTCACACACTGATCACCGCGCAGCGCCGCCATTGTCCTGTTAACGCTGGATAGGCGGTTTTGTGCGGTGCTGACAGCAAGGTCACCGCGCCTTACCACGTCGCGCAGGTACGCCGCATAGTCCGCCAATACCTTCCGATCAATCTGCCGCGCATCATTGATACCGGCCCCTTGTTCGGAGCGGCACCATCTGACGAATGCCTGCCACCGATCACAGTGTGCCTTCACCGTGCCGAAGTGGCCGCCGCCGAACATGTCTCTCAACGCCTGCGGCCCTGCATAGCTCAGTTGCCTGCCGTAGCCGAAATTACGGCCATCGCGTCTACCCACCAATGCCATGTCGAATCACCTCATTGCCTGGTCTCCGATCCTCGCCCCACGTCATCCCGCCAAGAATGCTGAGTGTTATCAGGGATCAAGGCCCCTGCGACCTGTGGGGAATGTCCTCTACGCGGGACTGGCGGCTCCTTACGACCGAGAGCAAGGGCATCTCATGATCTGGCCTCCTGAACACCGTTACCGGTGGGCGGGTGGAGGCAGCACTGGCTGACGAGACCAGCGCCTGAAGATCCTGAGCCATGTGCAAGCAGCAATGCGATGACTGGGGCATGCCTGACTGTCAGTCAGGTGCAGTCCATTCCCTGGTCTGCGGCACCATCATCTACATCGCTGTTGCTGGTGACATCGGCGTTTGTCACGCCGATTGTCACGAGGGGGAATGCCGCAAAGCCTTATGCGATCAGGGCTGCAGCAGTGGTAGAAGTGCCCGTCTCTTTCCAGAGAAAGAGACGGGCACAGGTTGGCGCAGGATTCGGCCAAGCGGATAGGTTGCTGCAGGGCAGCGAGGTACGGTGTGTCTGGCGCACAAGGGCCATATGTGTAAGAGCATCCATCACATGGGTAGTGACCGGGCGAGCTGCCGGATGCGAATCGCCCTTGGGGAGAACCACCGCCAGAGCGGCGTGACCTTTAAGGTTCGGATCACCTGGGGTGCTGTCATCGACAGCTCTTGCAACTCCCGGTCTACGCCTGTGGACAATATTCGTCAAGCAAAGCGATTTCAGGTATTTAGCGCCTGTGGATAAAACTATCTCCCGGTGGACATCAGTGGTTTTCCACAGACGCACTCTGTGCCAGCAGTTTTTTTCTTAGGTATGGTCCTTTCAAACGGGGCGGCTTTGCAGCCCCGTTTGAAAGGACCCGCGCGGAGGAGCTTCATGCGGTGCTGTGGGTAACTTCACAGCTAGTTGAGGTGGTGTTGCGGCGGGTTACTCGGTCCTCTTGGCACTGCGAAGCCGCGTGACGTTCTCGCCCGTCTGCTTGGCAAACTCATGCGGCGTCACATGGTCCTCGCGGTTCGCCTCTATAAACCGGCTCCACCAGGTCATGATCATCCGGCGCTCTTCAAGGAACTCAGCCTTGTGGGTATAAGCGGCCCGTACGTTGTTGCGTTCCTTGTGGCTCATCTGCCGCTCGATAGCCGTCTCCGACCACAGTCCGGACTCGACCAGCGCACTGCACGCCATGGCTCGGAACCCGTGGCCGCAGATATCCACCTTGGTGTCATAGCCCATCGTCCTTAGCGCGGCGTTCACCGTGTTCTCGGACATCGGCTTCCACGGTTTGGCATCCCCCGCGAACACCAGCTCGAACTTGCCGGTGATCGCGTGGATCTGCTCAAGCAAGGCCACTGCCTGCGGCGATAAGGGTACAACGTGGATATCCCCGGCCATTTTTGTACCCCTTGTGGAAAAGGGTACTCCGTCCAGCGCCGGGCGGGTGTCGGGGATCTCCCAGATGCCACGCTTGAGGTCAAACTCGTTCCAACGGGCGAAGCGCAGTTCACTGGAGCGCACGAACACGTGCAGCGATAGCATCACCGTGAGGCGCGTGAGCGGGCGACCTTTGTAGCCGTCGATACGCGCCTGTAGCTCTGGCAACCGCGATAAGGGTAGTGCGGGTCGGTGAGTTACCCGTGGTGTCTTGATCGAGCCATCGAGGTCGTGAGCTGGGTTCGCTGTGATCAGCCGCAGCCGTTTGGCTTCACGCATGATGCTTTGCAGGTAGTTCTTGACCCTGAGCGCCACGTCGATGGTGCCGCGCTTCGTCACGGCTTCCAGTGGCTGCATGAGGTCGTGGGTGTCCAACTCAACGATTGCTCTGGCACCGATCAAAGGGAATACGTGAGTCTTCAAGCGGCTGAGCACTGTCTTGGCGTGGCCGGGCGCCCATTTGGGCACCATGCTCGCGTGCCAGTCGAGCGCAACGCTTTCAAAGGTGCGGCCGTTGATCACGGCCTGGGTCTTGTTTTGTTGCTTGTACTGAATGGGGTCTATGCCGTTGGCGAGCTGCTGCTTGATCTCGAAGCGCTTGCGGCGTGCGTCGCCCAGGCCAACCACTGGGTAACTGCCGAGGGCGGTCAGGCCTTCGCGGCCATCGGGTTTCACGTACCTGAGCCGCCAGCCTTTGCGGCCGTTGGGTTGCACAAGGAGGTAAAGACCGTCGCCATCGAAGAGCTTGTACTCGCGCTCTCTGGGCTTTGCCGTGCGACAGGCGGTGTCTGTAAGCGGGGCAGTGGTGCGGGCCATAAGGGTAGTCTCCGATATCGAAACGGACCTCTATCCTTAAAACTACCCTTATTAGCGCTGGCTACCCTCGGAATCCGACGGAACGCCAAAACGAAAAAACCCGCCAGAAGGCGGGTTTTTCGGGGGTTCCAGAGATTTTAAAAGCTTTCTATGGAACCTTGAATGGTGCCGGCACCAGGAATCGAACCCGGGACCTACTGATTACAAGTCAGTTGCTCTACCATCTGAGCTATACCGGCACAGGGGCGTCATTATAGCGATGGATTCGCGGCTGTAAACCACTTCATCGCATCCATCGCACATTCCCCTAAGTCACCGCGCAGAAAGAAGAATTTTCCTACCAGCCGCGGTGCATGGAGTTGACGCCTGGCTCCATTTGGCCAGGGTTGAAGAACAGCTTGCCGTTGTCGCAGCCGCGCTTGCGGCAGCTGCCGTCGGCGTTGTGCAGCGGCAGGCCGCGGTCGCCGCCCAGTTGCATGCCGGGCATGTTCCAGCCCAGCGGGGTGGGCTTGCTGGCCGGGAAGTCGTTGGCGCAGCCGGTCATGGCCAGGGCAAGGGTCAGCAGGGCAAAGGATTTCACGTGTTTCACGATGTTCGAGTCCGTTCCGGGTTCAGTCTTTGTTCAATATGCGCTGGATGGTGCCGCCGCAGGCCATGTAGCAGCTGTCGTAGTCCGACCCGCAACTGTAGCTGCTGCCCGTGTTGAACGGGTAGCTCGGGTAGTGGCAACTGTGACGCGCTTCTTTCTTGCTCTTGCCTTTCTGGCAGTACTCGTAGGTACGCATCTCGGCCTGGTACAGCGCGCGTTCGCTGTTTTCCTGCAGGCGGGCCATCTGCTTGCAGTGGTTGCGCTCCATCGAGCAGCTGTTGATGCAGTTCATGCCATGCGCGCTGGGCGGTGGCGAATATCTATAGCTGTAGCTCGGGCCGCAGCCGGCCAGGGCCAAGGCCAGGCAGGCCAGCACGAGGGCTGCCAGGCCATTGTGGAAAAGTGCCATGGGTGTTGCAGTCCTTGATCATTCGTCGCTGAACTCCAGCAAATCGCCAGGCTGGCAGTTCAGGGCGCGACACAGCTTCTCCAGGGTCTCGATCTTGAAACCCTTGATCTTGCCGTTTTTCAGCAGCGACAGGTTTGCTTCCGTGATACCGATGATTTCCGCCAGGTCCTTGGAACGTATTTTGTTCCGGGCCATGACGACGTCGAGGCGGATGATTATCGGCATAGGAGGCGGTTAGACATAACAGTTGTGTTCATCGCTGATGGTCTTGGCGTCACGCATGAGCAGCGAGAAGGCACACAGCAGGATGCCTTTCATGATCTCGTAGACAGCCTGCGATGATACACCGATCGAGACGTTGAAGCTTCTCTCGCCAGCGGGCAGGTCGATGGCCAGTGCCAGGCCTTGCAGGGTGTAGGTGACCGGCCACAGCAACGGCGTGCCGATACACAGCAGGCCAACCCACCAGAGCATCTTGATGTTTGCCGAGGTCCAGGTCTGGCCGCGCGAAAGGCGGTGGAAGAACAGGCCGGTCAGGCCCAGGGCGGCGACCGAGATGAAGGTCGGGATCATCTCGACGGCCAGCACCAGGCCGATCGCCAGTGTCGATGCCTGATAGCCGGGCTCCAGCAGCAAGGGCATGTGCTCGCCGTGGATCTGCAGGTAGGCGGCTTGCATGTCGGGGTAATCGAATATGCAGAGCAGCGGCGTGGCCAGCAGTTCGAACGCGGCGGTGGTCCAGGCCATATAAGCGGCGAATACGCCGATGGCGCGTAGGCGCGAACGCGCATAGGCCACGGATCTACTGTTCATGGGGTGCCTCCGTACAGTGATGAACGGGGCGGATTATTCTTGATAAATTATCGTAAAACAATAATTAATTTGCTGTTTGTTGCGGTGGCGACGGTTTGTCGCAGGGACGGGGCGGTCTGCCGTCGAAATGGGGCGGGGAATATAATTTACGAAGCTTTCAGCAGCCTTTAAGGGGCTTTCTCTGAAAGACGCAATGCAAACGCGATAAATTATTAGGCTGTGCCTATCGTTTTGACTTAATCGATCACCTAAGCTAATCTTGTGTTCATTATGTTGAACAGTAAAGCTTTCAAGCTCCTCGCTTCCTCCCGCCTGGTTTCCCGTGAACGTCACTGGACCGGCGACCTCTAGCGCCACCCTCCCTCTACAGCCGTAAACGTCTCTATCCGCCGGTGCCTGTGCGCCCGGTTGCTGTCGCCCATGGGAGGGCATCATGCGTTCCTGGATCTATCTTTGCGTCGCTATCACCGCCGAGGTGATCGGCACGGCGTCGATGAAATTCGCCGCCACTCATTTCCCTGTGATGGGCTATGTCGTCATGTACGGCATGATCTGTCTCTCGTATTTCTTCCTGGCCCTGGCGGTCAAGCGTGTGCCGGTCGGCGTGGCCTATGCGCTGTGGGAAGGTATCGGCATCGTCCTGATCACCTTGGTCAGCGTGCTGTGGCTGGGCGAAAGCCTGGGCTGGGCCAAGGCCCTGGGGCTGGCGGTGATGATCGCCGGCATCCTGTTGGTAAAAGCCGGTACCCGCAGCAAACCGACTACGGCTGAAGGGGAGGCGCTGCCATGCTGATTCCATTTGCCTGGCTGGCCCTGGCCATCGTGCTGGAAGTGCTGGCCAACCTGCTGCTCAAGTATTCCGACGGTTTCCGCCGCAAAGGGCTGGGCGTGGCCTCGATCGTTGCCGTGCTGGCGGCCTTTACCGCCCTGGCCCAGGCTGTGCAGGACATCGAACTGTCGCTGGCCTATGCCATCTGGGGTGGCTTCGGCATCCTGGCCACCGTGGCCATGGGGTGGGCGCTGTTTGGCCAGCGCCTGGCCGGGCGTGGCTGGCTCGGCCTGGTGCTGTTGCTGGTGGGCATGGGCCTGCTGAAACTGGCGTAAAAACAGCCCCGGCGCAAATGCTTATGCACAAGAGGCATTTGCCCGTTGCGCGAAAGGCATGCCGACCGGTGTGACCACCGGTCTTTGCGCAAAGGCCTGTTTTTCCTGGTTTTCAGGACGTCATCGGAATAAGCAAAGCGGCGCAAATAGCTCCGGGATCCAAGATTCCGTGATTTTCATCACAAGCTTGTTCACAGACTTATCCACAGGTTTTCAAGGGTTCTGCGGCGATCCGTCGCGCTCGCCCAGTACCAGCAAGTTGCGCGGGGTCAGGGGGTAGTCGCAGAACACACCGACATGCACCGCATAGCCTTGCTCCTGGAGGAACAGGGCGCGGTCCAGTACCAGCCACATTTCCAGGGGGCGGCGGAACAGGTTGCGTACCAGCTCCAGGTTGCGCACCGCGGCCAGGCGCTGCCAGCCGGCGGCCTCCAGGGCTGTCCAGTCCGGCTCGCCGCTAACGCTCACCTGGCGCAGTGCTGCCAGGTCGCGGCAGTACTGCGCGAAGGGCTTTTCCAGCCAACTGATGGCCAGGGAGGGCGTCGACAGGTAGTCATCCACACCACGCTGTTCGCGCTGCAACAGGTCGAAGCCCAGGCGCCGGGCCATCGACGCATCGCGCTGACGGCGCACCCGGGCGCTGGAAGTGACCGCTTCATTCAACGGCAATCCCAGGTCGGCCTGCGACAACTGCAGTGACGACTGCCGGGCGGTTGTGGATAACGCCTGGTAGGTGCTGCCCTGAATGCGGTTGTAGCAGCACGGGGCGATCGCCACTTGCCGGCAGCCTTGCTGGCTGGCCAGTTGCAGCAGGCGTACATGCAACTCACCGCAGGCGTGCAGGGCGACCGCGCTCTTGTCCTGGTCCAGGTGCTGCGCGCTGTCGGCCGCCAGCACATCCTGGCGCAGGTGGCGGGCGGGCAGGTGGTGGTGATCGCTCAGGGCCTGGCCGGCAGTGACCAGTTCGGCGTCGTGCTCGAGGCAGGTCAGGTGCTGGCCGGGTTGCAGCAGGCGGCGGCCCAGGTGGCCTTTGCCCGAGCACCAGTCGAGCCAGTGGCGTGGTGGCTGGCAGAAGGCCAGGCGCCGAGTGAAGGCTTCGATCTGCTGCCATTTGCGGCCTGGCACGTTGACGTCCAGGCGGTGGCCGGCCGGGTGCAGGCCGGCGTCGGGCAGTTCGCCGACGGCGGACAACTGCAAGGCCTGGGCGGCCAGTTGCGGGAAGGGTGCCGGGGCCGGCAATTGCTCAAGGTGTTGCTGGGCGGCCTCGGCCTGCTCCAGGGTGCGGTTGCGCAGCCAGGTGGCGAGTTCGGGATGTTGGGTTTCCCACTCCAGGCGTAGCTGGGTGAAGGGGCGCGGGCGCCACAGGTGCTGGTGCTGGATCAGGAAGTGGTCGAGGGCCTGGAAGCGCTCGATGAGCTGCTGGCCTTGGAGATGGGGGATGGTCTGCATGGGAGCACCGCGGCGCTATCGAGAGGGAGCGCTGTGCGCCCCATCGCGGCACGAGACCGCTCCTACAGGGCATTGCGTCCCGCCTGTAGGAGCGGCCTTGTGCCGCGATGGGGCGCGCAGCGGCCCCGGGTTGTCACTGTCTTATCGCCCCTGGCAGGCATCCACGCGCAACCAGCGCTCCAGCAGTTTGAAGCCCTGGACCAGGAAGAACGAGATCACCAGGTAGAACACGCCCGCGGCGAAGAAGATCTCCACCGGCAGGTAGGTCCGCGCGATGATGGTCCGCGCCATGCCGGTCAGTTCCAGCAGCGTCACGGTACTGGCCAGGGCGCTGGCCTTGAGCATCAGGATCACTTCGTTGCTGTAGGCCGGCAGGCCGATGCGCGCGGCGCGTGGCAGCATGATGTAGAACAGCGTCTTGCCGCGCGACATGCCCAGCGCCCGGGCCGCTTCGATCTCGCCCTTGGGGATCGCCTGCAGCGCGCCGCGCAGGATCTCGGCGATGTAGGCGGCGGTGTGCAGGGTCATGGTCAGCACGGTGCACCAGAACGGATCGCGCAGGTACGGCCACAGCGAGCTGTCGCGCACCAGGTCGAACTGCGCCAGGCCGTAGTACACCAAAAACAGCTGCACCAGCAGCGGCGTGCCGCGGAAGAAGAAGATGTAGCCGTAGGGCAGGGCGCGCACGTACCAGTGCCGCGACGAGCGGGCGATCCCCAGCGGGATGGCCAGGATCAGCCCGGCGATGACGGCGATGGCCACCAGCTCCAGGGTCAGGGTCGCGCCCTGGGCCAGGCGTGGCAGCCACTTGATGATGACTTCCCAGTTCATTTATTCGGCCCTCATGAAGCCGCGAGCGGCGCGCTTTTCCAGGAAGTGCATGCCGGTCATGGCGATCACGGTCAGGCCCAGGTAGATGCAGGCGGCCACGGCGTAGAAGGTGAACGGTTCCTTGGTCACGGTCACGCCGATCTGGGCGTGGCGCATGATTTCTTCCAGGCCGATCACCGACACCAGCGCGGTGTCCTTCATCAGGATCATGAACAGGTTGCCCAGGCCCGGCAGGGCCACGCGCCACATCTGCGGCAGGATGATCCGCGACAGGATGCGGCCCTTGGACAGGCCCAGGGCCAGGCCCGCCTCGCGGTGGCCCTTGGGGATGGCCAGGATCGCGCCGCGGAACACTTCCGTGGCGTAGGCGCCGAAGCACAGGCCCAGGGCGATGACGCCGGCGGCGAAGGCGCTGAGTTCCAGGCCTGGCATGTTCAGGGCGGCGCCGAGGCTGTTCATCAGCCCGACGGTGCCGAAGTAGATGAGCAGCACCCAAAGCAGTTCAGGTACGCCGCGCACCAACGTCGAATAGAGGCCGCCAAGCCATTGCAGCGGCTTGACCGACGAGGTCTTGGCCAGGGCGCCGAGCAAGCCCAGGGCCAGCCCCAGCAGCAAGGCGCAGAGCGCCAGTTTTACGGTCATCAGGGTGCCGGCCATCATGGCCGGGCCGAATCCGTGCAGGTCGATAGTCATGGGTAAGTTTGTTCAAGGGACAGGCATCGCCATGGCGGCGATGCCTGTCGGGGCGAATCAATAGATGCTGAACGGGAAGTACTTGTCGTTGATCTTCTTGTAGGTGCCGTCGGCGACGATTTCCTTCAGCGCGGCATTGAGCTTGTTGCGCAGCTCGTTGTCGCCCTTGCGCACGGCGATGCCGACCTTGTCGCTTTCGTTGACCGGTTCGCCCTTGAACTCGTAGTCCTGGCCGGCCTTGGACTTGAGCCAGTCGTAGTTGGCGTACTTGTCGGCGAGGATGGCGTCGACACGGCCGGAGGTCAGGTCCAGGTAGGCGTTTTCCTGGCCGTCGTAGAGGTTGACCTTGAACTCGCCGTCCATGCCGCCGTTGTCATCCAGCCAGGTCGCGGCCTGGGTGGCGCGCTGGGTGCCGATGGTCTTGCCCTTGAGCGAAGCGCGATCGGTCTTGAAGTCGACCTTTTTCGGCGCGATGAACTGCTGCTTGTTCGAGTAGTAGGGGTCGGTGAAGTCGACGGCTTGCTTGCGCTCGTCGGTGATCGACAGCGACGAGACGATGAAGTCGAACTTCTTGGCGTTCAGGGCCGGGATGATGCCGTCCCAGTCGGAGGTGACCACTTCGCACTCGACTTTCATCTTGGCGCACAGGGCGTCGCCGATGTCCTTGTCGAAGCCGACGACCTGGCCGCTGGCATCCTTGTTGTTGAACGGTGGGTAGGCGGCTTCGATACCCATGCGCAGTTTTTCCGCGGCCAGGGCGTTGGCCGACATCACCAGCGTGGCAGCGGCTGCCAGGAGGAATTTCTTGTAGGTCTGCATTCGTGTTGCTCCGTTAGCGGTGGCTGGACATGAATTGCTTGCAACGCGCCGAGGTCGGGTTTTCGAAGACCTGTTGCGGCGATCCCTGCTCTTCGACCAGGCCCTGGTGCAGGAAGACCACTTCGCTGGACACCTGGCGGGCAAAGTTCATCTCGTGCGTCACCAGCAGCATGGTACGGCCTTCTTCGGCCAATGCGCGGATGACGTTAAGCACTTCCTGGACCATTTCCGGATCGAGCGCCGAGGTCGGCTCGTCGAACAGGATGACCTTGGGCTTCATGGCCAGGGTACGGGCGATGGCGGCGCGCTGTTGCTGGCCACCGGAAAGCTGGGCGGGGTAGCTGTGGCGCTTGTCGAAGATGCCGACCTTGTTCAGCAGCGCCTCGGCATGCTCGATGGCCTCGGCCTTGCTCTGGCCGAGCACGCGGCGTGGCGCCTCGATGATGTTGTCGAGGATCGACATGTGCGGCCACAGGTTGAAATTCTGGAAGACGAAGCCGATCTCGCTGCGCAGGCGGTTGATCTGGCGGTTGTCGGCGGCGATCAGGTCGCCGTTTTTCTGCGCCTTGAGCTTGAGCGCCTCGCCGGCGACGAGGATCTCGCCCTGGTGCGGGTTCTCCAGCAGGTTGATGCAACGCAGCAGGGTGGACTTGCCGGAGCCGGACGACCCCAGGATGGAAATCACGTCACCGTCGCGCGCGGTCAGCGAAATGCCCTTGAGAATTTCCTGCTCGCCATAGCGTTTGTGCAGGTTGCGGATTTCCAGCGCGGGCGTGGCCTGGGCCATGTGCGGTCCTCATGTATACGGGTGCGTTCCCAGCTGTTGGCGGCCTTCCTGGCGAGCGCCAAGCTAGCATAGCGGCGCAACGACGGCCAACGGGGTCGCGAGGGGCTCAGGTCGCTGGTGGGACAGTTTGTCGCATCGCTGCAGTGGACTGTCGCCAGGATGTCCGCAAGGGCGTTTTGCCCAGCACCGGAGCCTTGATGAAAAAAGGCGCGATGGTGCCAGTTTTGGCCCGCTCTGGGAAGCCGTTTTTGGCCGGGTGGTACTGCTGCGTGCGTTATGCCGCAGTGGGGTTGCGCCAATGGGTTGCTCTTTTTCTGCTCATCATTTGTGCAAAGGTGTTACCGAGGGGCACCTTTGGTGCGTTTGTAAGTGAGTATTTCAGTAATCCAGACTTGGCATGGGGATTTGGCGGCCTTTCGGTCAAAGCTTGGCATGATGGCCTGCAAGCCGCGCCGTTATTGGGGGCTGAAGCATTTCAGACGAAAGCGATTCTCACCTGGCCCACTTATTGCCATCTGGAAACCACTGAATGCAGCGCTGCCTACCTTCATCCCCGGCGCGCTGGCAGTCATTCGTGTAGTCCACCTCCTTACAAAGGTAGTTTTATGAGCGGTAACAATTCCAATGACCTCGCTCAGGGGCTCAAGCAACGGCATGTGACCATGCTGTCCATCGCCGGCGTGATCGGCGCCGGCCTGTTCGTCGGCTCCGGCCACGCCATCGCCGCCGCCGGCCCGGCCGTGCTGCTGGCCTACGCCGCCGCCGGTACCCTGGTGGTGCTGGTGATGCGCATGCTCGGTGAAATGGCGGTCGCCTCGCCGGACACCGGCTCGTTCTCCACCTATGCCGACCGCGCCATCGGGCGCTGGGCCGGTTTCACCATCGGCTGGCTGTACTGGTGGTTCTGGGTCCTGGTGATCCCGCTCGAAGCCAACGCCGCCGCGGCCATCCTGCATGCCTGGTTCCCGTCGGTGGACCTGTGGGCGTTCTCGCTGATCATTACCCTGGCGCTGACCATCACCAACCTGTTCAGCGTGAAGAACTACGGTGAGTTCGAGTTCTGGTTCGCCCTGCTCAAGGTGCTGGCGATCATCGGCTTCATCGTCGTCGGTTGCGCGGCCATGTTCGGCATGGTGCCGAGCAGCCAGGTCAGCGGCATCAGCCACCTGTTCGATACCCAGGGCTTCATGCCCAATGGTCTGGGCGCTGTGCTGGCAGCCATGCTGACCACCATGTTCTCGTTCATGGGCACCGAAATCGTCACCATCGCCGCCGCTGAGTCGAAGGACCCGGGCAAGCAGATCAGCCGCGCCACCAACTCGGTGATCTGGCGCATCTGCCTGTTCTACCTGGTGTCGATCTTCCTGGTGGTGGCCATGGTGCCGTGGAACGATCCGACCCTGGCGGAAAAAGGCTCCTACCAGACCGTGCTCAGCCTGATTGGCGTGCCGAATGCCAAGCTGATCGTCGACATCGTCGTGTTGATCGCCGTGACCAGCTGCCTGAACTCGGCGCTGTACACCTCCTCGCGCATGCTGTTCTCCTTGAGCAAGCGCGGCGACGCCCCGGCCATTGCCCAACGTACTACCAAGGCCGGCACCCCGCACTGGGCGGTGCTGCTGTCCACCGCGGCGGCTTTCCTGTGCGTATTCGCCAACTTCCTGGCCCCGGCCGAGGTGTTCGAGTTCCTGCTGGCCAGCTCCGGCGCCATTGCCCTGCTGGTGTACCTGGTGATCGCCGTGTCGCAACTGCGCATGCGTGCCCAGCGTGAAGCCAGCGGCGAGAAGATCTCGTTCAAAATGTGGATGTTCCCGGGCCTGACCTGGGCGACCATCGCCTTCATCATTGCTGTACTGGTGGTGATGGCCCTGCGCGAGGATCACCGTGCCGAGATCATCGCCACGGCCATGCTCAGCATCGGCGTGGTGGCGGCCGGCCTGCTGGTGCACCGCAAGCGTGGCGTTGCCGCGCGGGTGGCGCTGGATAGCTGATCCATTGGTGAAATGAAAAGGCCGCGCCCTGTGAGGGGCGCGGCCTTTTGTTTTGCCGGTGCTGGCCCTTTCGCGGGCAAGCCCGCTCCCACAGGTTCTTCACTGCCTTGCAGGCTTGTGAGCCGCCTGTGGGAGCGGGTTTACCCGCGAAGAGGCCAGGGCTGCTTACAAATTGCGGTCAGCCGAACTGCTTCTGCTGTTGCTGCTGCTTGGCCACGGCTTCCGAGGCGGCGACATAGGCATCCTGGAACTCGTCGCTCTCCAGCCAGGCCATGGTTGCGTCTTCGTCGGTGCCGTCGAGCCATTTGCGGTAGGCGGTGAACACCATGACGATGTAGTCGGTGGCGTGCTCTTCCTTGTGGCCCTTGAGTACCAGTGCCAGCAATGGGTCGACCAGGAACACCGAGATCATCGGCACCAGGCCGTTTTCCTGGGCTTCTTTCATCTTGTCGAACAGGCTGTTGTAGCTGCCCGATTCCATGGCCTTGTTGAACACCTGCTCGACGCTGGCGCTGTCGCCGGCGCTGGCCTTGACCGCCTGGCCGCTGCGCACCATGCGGTTCTGCTTGGCCTTGGTGGCGGCGCGCTTGGCGCGTTTCTGTTGTTTGCTGTTGGTGGCCATGGGGCGAATCCTTGGGGGAGCGGGTAAAGGCGCGTATTGAAGCTTAGTTGCCCGGGAAACCCAAGTAGGTATTCGAGATTGTCGGGGGGCGCTTTGCGCCCCTTTCGCGACACAAGGCCGCTCCTACAGAGGTACGCGATCCCCTGTAGGAGCGGCCTCGTGCCGCGAAAGGGCTGCGCAGCAGCCCCAGCGATTCAGCCGGCCAGCACCGCCGGCTCATCCTCCTCGAACCCTCGCGAAGCCCGACCGACCAGCAGCGCATCCGGCGCATGTGCCACGCGGTGATCCTTGCCCGGATAATCCAGCGAATGCAGGAAGTGGCGAATGCAGTTGATCCGCGCCCGCTTCTTGTCATCCGACTTGATCACCGTCCACGGCGCATCGGCGGTGTCGGTATGGAAGAACATGGCCTCTTTGGCCGCGGTGTAGTCCTCCCACTTGTCCAGCGACTTGATGTCGATGGGCGACAGCTTCCAGTGCTTGAGCGGGTCGTCGCGGCGGGAGATGAAGCGGCGCAGTTGTTCCTCGCGGTTGACCGAGAACCAGAACTTGAACAGCAGGATGCCGCTGTTGCACAGCATGCGCTCAAGGTCGGGCGCCTGGCGCATGAACTCCAGGTATTGCAGTGGCGTGCAGAAGTCCATCACCTTCTCGACGCCGGCGCGGTTGTACCAGGAGCGGTCGAAGAACACCATTTCACCGGCCGTGGGCAGGTGCTGCACATAGCGCTGGAAGTACCACTGGCCCTTTTCCTGCTCGGAGGGCTTCTCCAGTGCGACGATGCGTGCGCCGCGCGGGTTCAGGTGCTCCATGAAGCGCTTGATGGTGCCGCCCTTGCCTGCGGCATCGCGGCCCTCGAACAGCACGACGATGCGCTGGCCGGTCTCCTTGACCCAGTTCTGCACCTTGAGCAATTCGATTTGCAGCTCGTGCTTGGCCTTCTCGTAGTCCTGGCGGCGCATGCGCGTACGGTACGGGTAGCTGGCCGGCAGGCGTGCCGAGGTGCTGTCTTCGTTGCTGCCCTTGCGCGCGTTGGCCACTTCCAGGGCGGCGGGCTGTTGGCTGACCTGGGTGATGGTCTCTGGCGCGGCGGTGCTGGTAGCGGTTTTGCGCTGGCGCGGGCGACGGGTTCGGGGCGCAGGCTTGGGGCTGCTGCCGGTCTCGACAGGCGACGGCAGGGGGAGGGTGGCGGATTCTTCGCTCATGGAGGTCCTTGCGGGGTCGTTCGAATGTCCACCTGTCATCCTATGAGCGCAGGACGGGTGGCTTTTTGATGTCGATCAACCGGGCATGAAGGAAATCGGGGCAAAAATCGCAGGCAACAAAAAAACCCGCACTGGGCGGGTTTCTTGTGTCGCTTCGGGTAACTTTGCAACCACCAGAAGCTGAAGGTGGTGCCCAGAGACGGAGTCGAACCGCCGACACGAGGATTTTCAATCCTCTGCTCTACCGACTGAGCTATCTGGGCGACGAGGTGCATTAAATAGATTTCCGAACCGACCGTCAACGACTTTTTTGAAAAAATTTAAATTAATTCCGTCGCTTACGGTTTTCGGGGTCAATTCGAAGGCGGAACGTAGCCTTCGGCCTGGGCGTAGTCCTCACCAGCGAAGAACTTGTCCATCTCGGCCTGGATGAACTTGCGGTCCTCGGCGTTCATCATGTTCAGGCGCTTCTCGTTGATCAGCATGGTCTGGTGGTCCTGCCACTCCTTCCAGGCTTTCTGCGAGATGTTTTCGAAGATGTCCTGGCCCTTGGCACCTGGGTACGGTGGGCGGTCGAGACCTGGCAGCTCTTCGTTGTACTTGCGGCACTTCACGGTGCGGGTCATGGCTTGTCTCCTGCAATCAGTTCGTCGGCCGCGCGTTGCAGCAGCTTCTTGACCGGGGCGGCGAGGCCCAGGCGCGGCGGGGTGGCGAGGTTATACCAGAGCCAGTCGGGCTCGGCCACGTGCGCGCCGACCGGGTCGACACGCACCAGCCAGGGCTCGATGGCCAGCTGGAAATGGCTGAAAGTGTGGGTCAGGCCTGCCAGGGCCTGGCGGTCGTTCAGGCGCAACCCGTGCTGGTAGGCGAGGTCGTCGAGTTGTTCGAGGTTGTCCAGCTCCGGCAGGCTCCACAGCCCGCCCCACAGGCCGGTGGATGGCCGGCGGTAGAGCAGGATCGCGCCTTCGTGGTTGGTCAGCAGCGGCATCAACGTCTTGCGCTGGGGCAGGGCCTTGCGTGGCTTGGGCTCGGGGTAGCGGGTCTCTTCGCCGTGCAGATGGGCTTCGCAGCCGCGCTGCAACGGGCAGATCAGGCAACTGGGCTTGCTACGGGTGCACAGCGTCGCGCCCATGTCCATCATCGCCTGGGTAAAGTGGTTGACCCGGGTCATCGGCGTGAAGCGCTCGGCGCTGGCCCACAGCTGGTTGGCCACCTTCGGCTCGCCGGGGTAGCCGGCCTGCGCGGTGAAGCGGGCCAGCACGCGCTTGACGTTGCCATCGAGGATCGGCGCGCGGATGCCCATGCTGATGCTGGCGATGGCGCCTGCGGTGGAGCGGCCGATGCCGGGCAGCTCGGTGAGCTGCTCGACGCTGCGCGGAAACTCGCCGCCATGCTGCTCGACGACGATCTTCGCAGCCTTTTGCAGGTTGCGCGCGCGGGTGTAGTAGCCCAGGCCCGTCCACAGGTGCAGCACTTCGTCCTCGGGCGCCTCGGCCAGCGCCTGCACGGTGGGCAGGGCCTGCATGAAGCGGTCGAAGTAGTTGAGCACGGTGCTGACTTGGGTCTGCTGCAACATGATTTCGGAGACCCACACCCGATACGGGGTGATGCCCTGTTGCCAGGGCAGGTCATGCCGGCCGTGCTGGTCGTACCAGTCCAGCACGGCGCTGGAGAACTGCTGTGGGCTCATCGTTTGAACAGCCCCTTCAGTGCGTCTTTCAGTTCCGGGCTGACCTTGTCGCCGAGTTTTTCTTCAAGCTTCTGGTCGATCTTGTCTTTCAGACGGTTGCCGGCCAGCTTGGCGGCTACCTTGCCCAGGCCGTCCTGGTCCAGGCGGCAGGCCTTGGCCCCCAGCTCCAGCGGGCCGCGGCAGCGCAGCGGCACTTCGACGCCGACATAGCGCTCGTTGACCTGGCAGGCCGGGTCGGGCATGGCGCGCTGGTCGCCTTCGACGACCACGCCGACGTTGTAGTCCATGCCCAACACGCGCAGGTCGAGGTCGCCGTGGCCGTTGACGGTCAGGCCCGGGATGCGTGCCTTGAGGTCGGGGTTGCTGGCCACGCCGTTGCGGATCACCAGGCTGCCGCGCAGTTCCTGGAACGGCGTGTCCTTGCCGCGTGGCTCACCGCTCAGTTGCTTGCGGTTGAGCGTGGCGATGGCCTGGCACAGTTGCTGTTCGAGGTTGGCGTTGACCAGCACGCCGTCGTTGATGCTGAAGCTGGCGTTGCCGTTGAGGGTGTCGACCAGCGCTTTCTGGCTATTGCCGGTGGCGGTGAGGTCGCTGTTCAGGGTCAGCAGGCCCTTGACCGGCGGCTGTTGATCCGGACTTTCGCCCTTGATGAAGTGCTCCACCGGCACCCGGTTGATCTTGGTGTTGATCCCAAGCTGTGGCACGGCCGGTCGCACATCGACGGTGCCCTTGGCTTCGAAGGTACCGTTGTACAGGCTGCCGCGCAGGGTCTGCAGGGTTAGCAGGCCGCCCTGGCCGCTGGCGTTGAGCTGGGCGTCGCTGATCGGCAGCTTGTCCAGGGTGAGGGCGCCGAAGCCCAGGTCCGCTTGCAGGTCGAGGGCACGCAGGCGGTCGACCGGCAGCAGCTTGTCGGTGCTCCAGGCAACCTGGGTCGGGGCATTGGGCAGCGGCGTGGAGCCGGCGCCGGCCACCGCCGTGGCTTCCTGTTGCTTGACCTCGGCCTGGCGCGCGGCGCTGGCGCCCTTGGCCTGTTCACTCTTGGCCGGCAGGTAGCGATCGGCGTTGAAGGTGTCGCCTTTCAGGCGTATGCGCAGGGCTTGCTTGGCGAAGTCTTCCACCGCCACGCGGCCGCTGAAGGTGCTGTCGTCCAGTTTCACCGCCAGGTCTTCCAGGGCCAGGCTGTTCGGCGAGCCCTCCAGGCGGGTGACCAGCTCGAGCTTCTTGAATACCGCAGGGTCGGCGGTGGCCGGCAGTGGATGGCCGATGCCATCGAGGAAGGTGCGCAGGTCGAACTGGGCGATGGACAGGCCGCCGCTTACCTGTGGCGCTTTATCCAGGTCGCGCAGGTTCAGTTCGCCAAGGGCGCGCAGCTGGTTGGCCGAAACCTTCAGGCCGCTCCACGAGGCGACGTTGGCACCCAGGTCGACCAGCACTTGGCCTTGGGCAACGAAGGTCAGGGTCTTGCCGGCCAGCGGCTCGCCCGAGGTTTCACCAGACAGGCGCATGTCCTCGAGGTTGTAGCGCTTGAGCTTGCGGTCAAAGCGCAGCTCGCCGGTCAGCTCGGTGCGCGCCTTGAGGTTCGGCTGGCTGGCGCTGAGGAAGGCACTGGCCTTGAGCGGGATGTTCGCGCCCTCGTGCACGGGGCCGGTGCTCAGCTGGATGCTTTCGGCGCCGTAGCTCTGGCCGGCCTTTTCGTCGGTGTAGAGCACACGGGCGTTGTTGACGGTCAGGCTGTCGATGTCGAGCTTGACCGAGCGTTCGCTGGTTTGCGCTTGGGCGGGGGCGGGGGCGGAGCCCGGCGCCTCGGCAGGCGAGCTGGCCGGGTTGCCGGCGACGCTCGGCTCGGGCAGCGGCTTGCCGATGTCTTCCCAGTTGCCATGGCCGTTGGCGTCGCGGGTGAGGGTCAGGTTGAGGCCTTCGACCCGCACATCGCTCATCTGCACCTCGCGGCGCAGCAGCGGCAGCACACGCACCGACAGGCCGAGCATCTGCAGGTCGGCGAACGGTACCTTGGGGTTGTTCAGCGTGGCGATGCTCGCCTCGTGCAGCTCCAGGCCCAGCCAGGGGAACAGGCTCCAGCCGATGTCGCCGTTGAGGGTCAGCTCGACATGGGCCTTTTCGCGGGCCAGTTGGCGGATTTCGTCTTTGTAGTCGTTGGGATCGAAGAGGTGGGTCAGGGCGAAGCCCAGCGCCACGATGATCAGCAACAACCCGAGAAGCCCCAGCCCCAGGATTTTGCCGAACGCTTTCATGGGCGAGTCCTTGTAGTCCGATTATGAAATTCAGCGGCGAGTATAGCGCCGTGGCACTTGGCTCTGCGCATTCGACGTTTCGACAGTGCCCAGAGAAGCAGTTCCTTCATGAACGGGCTGTGACTGTTGTGGGAGCGGGCTTGTCGGACCGCCGCATCGCCGCGAAGCAAGTGATGCGGTGCCTGGCACCGGCTACGCCGGTGTTCGCGGCTGAAGCCGCTCCCACAGGGACCGCGCTAGCTTTAGCAGTTGAGCAAGGCAGTTGCTCCCACAGGATTGACCATTTCAGTTGACGAAAAAAACACGATATCAGATTGCTTCCATGCCACTGGCTGCTGGTACTCTTGCGCCGCCCGTGGAGCCCCCGCGACGCATTGTCGCGGGCGATGCCGCAAACGGCCGGGTTGCCTTGCGTGCAGCCACACAGAGCCGTCCACGCGCACAGCCCACCTACAAAAGGAACAATCCATGAACAGCAGTATCACGGCGGGGGCAGTGGCGAGCGCGCCAGGCTTCCTGTCGAAGGAGCGCATCATCGCCCGTCCGGGCTTCAACCGCTGGCTGGTGCCGCCGGCGGCCCTGGCCATCCACCTGTGCATCGGCATGGCCTATGGCTTCTCGGTGTTCTGGCTGCCGCTGTCCCAGGCGCTGGGCGTCAGCGCGCCGGTGGCCTGCGCCGCCGACATGGGCTTCGTCGCCCGCCTGTTCAGCGCCGAGTGCGACTGGCCGATCTCCATGCTCAGCTGGATCTACACCCTGTTCTTCGTGTTCCTCGGCTGCTCGGCCGCGGTGCTCGGCGGCTGGCTGGAGCATGCAGGCCCGCGCAAGGCCGGCCTGGTTTCGGCGCTGTGCTGGTGCGGCGGCCTGCTGATCTCGGCGATCGGCGTGAAGACCCATCAGCTGTGGCTGATGTGGCTGGGTTCGGGGGTGATCGGGGGGATAGGCCTGGGCCTGGGCTACATTTCGCCGGTGTCGACCTTGATCAAATGGTTCCCGGACAAGCGCGGCATGGCCACCGGCATGGCGATCATGGGCTTTGGCGGAGGTGCCATGGTGGGCGCGCCGCTGGCTACTGCCTTGATGGGGCATTTCTCCAGCCCGACCGAGGTGGGCGTGTGGCAGAGCTTCGTCGCCATGGCCGCGATCTACTTCGTGTTCATGACCGCTGGCGCCCTGGCCTACCGCGTGCCGCCGACCGGCTGGAAGCCTGAGGGCTGGACGCCACCGGCGAAGAAGGCCAACGCCATGGTCACCGACCGCCACGTGCACGTCAGCGTGGCCTGGAAGACCCCGCAGTTCGCCCTGGTCTGGCTGGTGCTGTGCCTGAACGTCTCGGCGGGTATCGGCATCCTCGGCATGGCCTCGCCGCTGCTGCAGGAAGTGTTCGCCGGCAAGCTGCTGGGCAACGAACTGACCTTCGGCGAGCTGAACGCCGCGCAGCTGGCGCAGATTGCCGCCATCGCCGCCGGCTTCACCGGCCTGCTGAGCCTGTTCAACATTGGTGGGCGGTTCTTCTGGGCGTCGTTCTCCGACTACATTGGTCGCAAGAATACCTACTTTGCCTTCTTCGCCCTGGGCGTGGGCCTTTACAGCCTGGTGCCGAACATGGGCCACATCGGCAACGTCGCGCTGTTCGTGGTGGCGTTCTGCATCATCCTGTCGATGTACGGCGGCGGTTTCGCCACGGTGCCGGCGTACCTGGCCGACCTGTTCGGCACGCAGATGGTCGGCGCCATCCATGGTCGCCTGTTGACCGCCTGGGCGGCGGCTGGCGTGCTGGGGCCGGTGCTGATCACCTACCTGCGCGAGGCGCAGCTGGCGGCGGGCGTGGAGCGGGCAGCGGCCTACGACATGACCTTGTACATCCTCGCCGGCTTGCTGGTGCTGGGCTTCATCTGCAACCTGCTGGTGCGACCGGTGGCGGACAAGTACTTCATGACCGATGCCGAACTGGCTGCCGAGCGCGCGCTGAGCCATGACAAGGGCGCGGATTCGGCGCGTGCGCTGGAATGGCATGCGGCGCCGGGCAGCCTGCCGTTGGTGCTGCTGGCCTGGGCCGTGGTGGTGATTCCGCTGGCCTGGGGGGTGTGGATCACCTTGCAGAAGACCGCAGTGCTGTTCCATTGAGGTAGAGGCATTGGGGGCGCTTTGCGCCCCTTTCGCGGCGCAAGGCCGCTCCCATAGGCATTGCGTACCTTCAGGGTTACGAGGTTCCTGTAGGAGCGGCCTTGTGTCGCGATGGGCTGCGACGCAGCCCCAAAAGGTGCTTGTATAGACCTGTAGACCCGTCCCGCCCCCGTAATTACTAGCCCTGCCATATGTCATCCGCGTTTCAAGCCGGCGCATTCTGGGCCTATAATGGAGCCCTTTTCGCCCAATGATTTTGCGGAGCTGGTGATGGTCGAACGTAAGGCTTCCGTCGAGCGCAATACCCTGGAAACCCAGGTCAAGTGCTCGATCAACCTCGATGGCAGCGGCAAGGCCCGATTCGAAATCGGCGTGCCTTTCCTTGAACACATGCTCGACCAGATCGCCCGACATGGGCTGATCGATCTGGACATCGAGTGCAAGGGCGACCTGCATATCGACGATCACCATACCGTCGAGGACGTCGGCATCACCCTGGGCATGGCGTTCGCCCAGGCCATCGGCGACAAGAAGGGCATCTTCCGCTACGGCCATGCCTATGTGCCCCTGGACGAAGCCCTGTCGCGGGTGGTCATCGACTTCTCTGGCCGTCCGGGCCTGCAGATGCACGTGCCCTATACCCGTGCCACTGTCGGCGGCTTCGATGTCGACCTGTTCCAGGAGTTCTTCCAGGGCTTCGTCAACCACGCCCTGGTGACCCTGCACATCGACAACCTGCGTGGCCACAACACCCACCACCAGATCGAGACCGTGTTCAAGGCATTCGGCCGCGCCCTGCGCATGGCCATCACCCTTGACGAGCGCATGGCCGGGCAGATGCCTTCCACCAAGGGATGCCTGTAAATGCAGACGGTAGCCGTAATCGACTATGGCATGGGCAACCTGCACTCGGTGGCCAAGGCCCTGGAGCACGTGGGCGCCGGCAAGGTCCTGGTGACCAGCGACGCCGCGGTGATTCGTGAAGCCGATCGCGTGGTGTTCCCAGGCGTTGGCGCAATTCGCGACTGCATGGCCGAGATTCGCCGCCTGGGCTTCGACAGCCTGGTCCGCGAGGTTAGCCAGGATCGCCCGTTCCT
This sequence comes from Pseudomonas xantholysinigenes, assembly GCF_014268885.2. Classification (NCBI taxonomy): domain Bacteria; kingdom Pseudomonadati; phylum Pseudomonadota; class Gammaproteobacteria; order Pseudomonadales; family Pseudomonadaceae; genus Pseudomonas; species Pseudomonas xantholysinigenes. The sequence goes on from NZ_CP077095.1 coordinate 344,705, forward strand.
CGGTATCTGCGTCGGCATGCAGGCGCTGCTCGAGCACAGCGAGGAAAACGCCGGCGTCGACTGCATCGGCCTGTTCCCCGGCCAGGTGCGCTTCTTCGGCAAGGACCTGCAGGAAGACGGCGAGCACCTGAAAGTGCCGCACATGGGTTGGAACGAAGTCGGCCAGACCAACGACCACCCGCTGTGGCACGACATTCCCGATCGCGCGCGTTTCTACTTTGTGCACAGCTACTTCATCGAGGCCGGTAAGCCGAGCCAGGTGGTGGGTCGCGGCCACTATGGCGTCGACTTCGCCGCCGCGCTGGCCGAGGGCTCGCGCTTTGCCGTGCAGTTCCACCCAGAGAAGAGCCACACCCACGGCCTGCAGTTGCTGCAGAACTTCGTCGCCTGGGACGGGCGCTGGTAAATGAGCAGATCGCGGAGCAAGGCCCCCGTCATCACCCTGGCCCCGGAGCAGGAGCGCGAGGCGCTCGACACGCTCAAGCGTTTTCTCGAAGACCGCTTCGAGCTGCAGCTGGGGTCGTTCGAGGTGGCCGAGGTCCTCGAGCTGTTCAGCAAAGAGATTGCACCCCACTACTACAACAGGGCGATTGCCGATGTTCAGCTGCACCTCAAGGAGCGGTTCGAAAGCATCGAAAGCGACCTGTGGGCTTTAGAAAAGAGCTGAAAGCTTCAAGCTTCAAGCTTCAAGCCAAAGCTGGATCGCCAATCCGACACATAATGCGCATTGCTTGCAGCTTGTCGCTTGCAGCTTGCAGCTTGAAAGGAAAGAGCATGCTGATTATCCCCGCTATCGATCTCAAGGACGGTGCCTGCGTACGCCTGCGCCAAGGCCGCATGGAAGACTCCACCGTATTCTCCGACGACCCGGTGAGCATGGCCGCCAAATGGGTCGAGGGTGGCTGCCGTCGCCTGCACCTGGTCGACCTCAACGGCGCCTTCGAAGGCCAGCCGGTCAATGGTGAAGTGGTCACTGCCATCGCCAAGCGCTACCCGACCCTGCCGATCCAGATCGGCGGCGGCATCCGCTCGCTGGAAACCATCGAGCACTACGTCAAGGCTGGCGTCAGCTACGTGATCATCGGCACCAAGGCGGTCAAGCAGCCTGAGTTCGTCGCCGAGGCGTGCAAGGCCTTCCCGGGCAAGATCATCGTTGGCCTGGACGCCAAGGACGGTTTCGTCGCCACCGACGGCTGGGCCGAAGTCAGCTCGGTGCAGGTCATTGACCTGGCCAAGCGTTTCGAGGCTGATGGCGTGTCGTCGATCGTCTACACCGACATCGCCAAGGACGGCATGATGCAAGGCTGCAACGTGCCCTTCACCAAGGCCCTGGCCGAAGCCACCCGCATCCCGGTGATCGCCTCGGGCGGCATCCACAACCTGGGTGACATCAAGGCCCTGCTGGACGCCAAGGCGCCGGGCATCATCGGCGCCATCACCGGCCGTGCCATCTATGAAGGCACCCTCGACGTCGCCGAGGCCCAGGCCTTCTGCGACAACTATTGAATAGGAGCGGCAAGCTGCAAGCGGCAAGCTGCAAGAGAAAAGCCGGACCGCGTACTGCTTTATCTTGCAGCTTGCCGCTTGAAGCTTGCAGCTGCTCCCCAGGAGCTCCCATGGCTTTAGCTAAACGCATCATCCCCTGCCTGGACGTGGACAACGGCCGGGTGGTCAAGGGCGTCAAGTTCGAGAACATCCGCGATGCCGGTGACCCGGTGGAAATCGCCCGGCGTTACAACGAGCAAGGTGCCGACGAAATCACCTTCCTCGACATCACCGCCAGCGTCGATGGCCGCGACACCACCCTGCATACCGTCGAGCGCATGGCCAGCCAGGTGTTCATCCCGCTGACCGTGGGCGGTGGCGTGCGCACCGTGCAGGACATCCGCAACCTGCTCAACGCCGGTGCCGACAAGGTGTCGATCAACACCGCCGCGGTGTTCAACCCGGAGTTCGTCGGTGAGGCGGCGGACCGCTTCGGTTCGCAGTGCATCGTCGTCGCCATCGATGCCAAGAAGGTGTCTGGCCCGGGCGAGACGCCGCGCTGGGAGATCTTCACCCACGGTGGGCGCAAGCCGACCGGGCTGGATGCCGTGGAGTGGGCGAAGAAGATGGAAGGCCTGGGGGCCGGTGAGATCCTGCTGACCAGCATGGATCAGGACGGCATGAAGAACGGTTTCGACCTGGGGGTGACCCGGGCGATCAGCGATGCGCTGGGGATCCCGGTGATTGCTTCGGGTGGTGTGGGCAACCTGCAGCACCTGGCCGACGGCATTCTGGAGGGGCATGCCAGCGCGGTGTTGGCGGCGAGTATCTTCCACTTTGGCGAGTACACGGTGCCGGAGGCGAAGGCCTATATGGCTTCGCGTGGGATCGTCGTGCGCTGATGGATTGATTGGGGCTGCCTTGCAGCCCATTCGCGGGTAAACCCGCTCCCACAGAGGGCGGTGAAATCCCTGTGGGAGCGGGTTTACCCGCGAATGGGCCGCAAAGCGGCCCCCATTGCATCACCCGTGATTCTTGCCGAGCAACGCGTGGTACAGCTCGGTATCGCCGAGGATCCCCACCACCTTGTCGTTATCCTGCAGCACCAGCTTGTTGCCAGTGTGATAACGAATCTGCAGCGCTTCGCGCATGCCGATGTTGGCGTTGACCAAGGTCGGCCGGCGGTCGAGCAACTCCACATCCTGTCCCGGCGCCCAGTTCTGCAGATCGAGGCCGTTCTGGCCTTGGCGCGCGCGCTTGATCGAACCGCCTTCGCCAAGGTCCAGCCAGGAGTCGATGCCCGGATCGATGCACACCGAGCCGTTGACTCGCTTGCAGTTGTCCAGGCTGCGCATCAGGCTGCGCCCGCACAGCACGTTCAGCGGGTTGGTGTGGGCGACGAAGGTGCGCACATACTCGTCGGCCGGGTTGAGCACGATCTCTTCGGGCTTGCTGTACTGGATGATCCGCCCGTCCTTCATGATGGCAATGCGGCTACCCAGCTTCAGGGCTTCGTCGAGGTCGTGGCTGACGAACACGATGGTCTTGCTCAGCTTGCTTTGCAGGGCCAGCAGCTCGTCTTGCAGGCCCTGGCGGATCAGTGGGTCGAGGGCCGAGAACGGTTCGTCCATCAGCAGGATGTCGGCGTCCATCGCCAGCGCCCGGGCCAGGCCCACGCGTTGCTGCATGCCGCCGGACAGCTCGTCCGGTTTTTTATTGCGCCATTGGGTCAGGCCGACCAGCTCGAGCTTCTCGTCGACCAGCTTGCGCCGTTCCTTTTCCGGGCGGCCCTGCATTTCCAGGCCAAAGCTGATGTTCTCGCGCACGGTCAGCCAGGGCATCAGGGCGAATTTCTGGAACACCATGGCGATGCGCTGGGTACGCATCATCTTCAGCTCCGCCGGGGTGCAGTGGGCGATGTCGATGTGCTTGCCTTCATGCTCGACGAACAGCTTGCCGCGGCTGACAGTGTTGAGGCCGTTGATGCAACGCAGCAGGCTCGACTTGCCGGAGCCGGACAGGCCCATCAGCACGCAGATCTCGCCCTTGTTGATGTCCAGGTTGGCTTTTTCGACGCCGACCACCAGGCCGGTCTGCTTGAGGATCTGCTCGCGGGTCTGGCCCTGGTCGAGCAGCGCCAGCGCCTCGCGCGGCTTGCTGGAGAAAATGACGTCGACGTCTTCGAAACGAATGATGCTCATGCCTCACCCCTTGCCGGCAGTTCCGGTTGCTTGCAGATACGGTCGAGCATGATCGCCAGCAGCACGATGGCCAGGCCCGCTTCGAAGCCCAGGGAGATGTCGGCGGTGTTCAGCGCGTTGACCACCGGCTTGCCGAGGCCGTCGGCGCCGACCAGGGCGGCGATCACCACCATCGACAGCGACAGCATGATGCACTGGGTCACGCCGGCGGCGATGCTCGGCATGGCGTGGGGCAGTTCGATACGGGTCAGCAGCTGGCGGCGCGAGCAGCCGAAGGCCTTGCCGGCATCCAGCAATTCCTGCGGCACGTCGCAGATGCCCAGGTAGGTGAGGCGGATCGGCGCGGCGATGGCGAACACCACGGTGGAGATCAGCCCCGGCACCACGCCCAGGCCGAACAGGGTCAGGGTCGGGATCAGGTAGACGAAGGTGGGCACGGTCTGCATCAGGTCCAGCACCGGGCGCATGGCGGTGTAGAACATCGGCTTGTGCGCCGCGGCGATGCCCAGTGGCACGCCGATGACCACGCAGACCACCGTGGCGAAGGTGACCTGGGCCAGGGTTTCCATGGTTTCCTGCCAGTAACCCAGGTTGAGGATCAGCAGGAACGACAGGGCGACGAACACGGTAAGCGCCCATTTGCGCTGGATAAAGTGCGCGAGGGCGGCGAACAGGGCGATGAGCACGAACGGGTTGAACCAGGTCAGGGCGCTGGTGACCCCATGGATCATGAATTCCAGGCCTGCGGCAATGGCGTCGAAATAGCTGGCGCCGTTCTGGGTCAACCATTCGACGAATGAGGCGATGTACTGCCCCAGGGGTATTTTCTGATCGATAAGCATGATAGCGAGCTTCCACCTGCAAAGATTGAAATCAGTCCGGGGCGGGCACGGTCCCGCCCCGCGGTGTTGCCTGGGCGTCTTGCGTTATTGCGTCAGTTTGGCCTTGGCTGCCTCGAGGCCAGGCTTGCCATCCACGGTGGTCACGCCGGCCAGCCAGGCATCCAGCTTGCCGGGGTTGTCCTTGAGCCACTTCTTGGCCGCGGCCTCGGGTTTCATCTTGTCGTCCAGGACATAGCCCATCATGGTGCTTTCATCCTTGAGCTCGAACGACAGGTTCTTCAGCAACTGGCCAACGTTGCCGCATTCCTGTGCGTAGCCCTTGCGGGTGTTGGTGAGCACGGTGGCCTTGCCGAAGTCGGGACCGAAGTAGGCGTCCCCGCCGGTCAGGTAGGTCATCTTGAAACGGGTGTTCATCGGGTGCGGTTCCCAGCCGAGGAACACGATCGCTTCGTCGCGCTTCTGCGCCCGGTCGACCTGGGCGAGCATGCCGGCCTCGCTGGACTGCACGATCTGGAAACCGGCGTCCTTCAGGCCGAAGGCGTTGTCGTCGATCATCTTCTGGATGGTGCGGTTGCCGTCGTTGCCGGGTTCGATGCCGTAGATCTTGCCCTTGAGCTCCTGCTTGAACTTGGGAATGTCGGCGAAGTCCTTCAGGCCCTTGTCGTACAGCGCCTGGGGCACGGCCAGGGTGTACTTGGCGTTTTCCAGGTTGGCGCGCACGGTCTCGACGGTGCCGGCGTCGCGGTACTGCTTGATGTCGTTCTCCATGGTCGGCATCCAGTTGCCGAGAAACACGTCCAGGTCCTTGCCGGTGGCCAGCGACTTGTAGGTCACTGGTACCGAGATCATGGTGGTGTGGGTCTTGTAGCCCAGGGCTTCGAGCACGACGCTGGTGGTGGCGGTGGTGACCGTGATGTCGGTCCAGCCGACATCGGAGAAACGCACCGTCTGACACTGCTCGGGTTCGGCGGCCTGGGCCAGCAGCGGAGCGGACAGCAACGCGACCAGCAACAGCGAGGGTGAACCTTTCATGGATGGACTCCTGTGATTTTATCTTCGGGTTCGCGTGGGTCGCCGGGCGTTCTCAGGGCTCCGGTCGACCAGGCCTGCAGAGGGCAGGATGCGAGGCCGTGCAATACGAGTCGCTTTCGATAATCCTCCAGCGTCGGGCAATCGCCTACTGGTGGCGTCGTATCCAGTACAGGACGGGTCGCATCCAGTACGCACGATGTCGCAACTGGCTTTTTCCACCCCCATGCCACTGCTTTTACGTCGCCCGGGCGCTGGAAAACGGCGCGCACGGGGCCGGTGCGGCAGCGGCGCTGCTGGACAAAAGTACGTCGGTTGCAGACGGCGAGGGGCAGGGCAAAAGCCCGATGATGCGAGCATTCCAAGGCGGCTCGACGATTCAGCCTAGCAGGTGCGCTAGGGGTCGTATGGCGCGTCCAGACAAGCCCAGCAAGAGGTGATCCGACAATGGCCATCAGCGTGTTCGACCTGTTCAAGATCGGTGTCGGGCCATCCAGCTCGCACACTGTCGGCCCCATGCGTGCCGGCGCGCTGTTCGTCCAGGGGCTGCGCGAGCGCGGCGAGCTGGAGCGGGTGCGGCGCCTCGAGGTCCGGTTGTATGGTTCGCTGTCGGCCACCGGTGTCGGTCACGGCACCGACAACGCCACGATCATGGGCCTGATGGGCGAATGGCCCGACGCCATTGACCCCAGCCAGATCACCCCACGCATCGCCGACCTGCGCGAAACCAATGTGCTCAAGCTCGACAACCGGCTGCCCATCGAATTCGTCTGGGGCCGTGACATGCTGCTGCTCGACGAGAACCTGCCGTATCACCCCAACGCCATGACCCTGATCGCCGAGGGCGAGGGTGGCGAGCTGCATCGCGACACCTACTACTCGGTGGGCGGCGGCTTCGTCGTCGATGCCGCCCAGGCCGCCAGCGGCGTGCTGGATGCCGACCAGACCGTGTTGCCGTACGACTTCAACAGCGCCGCCGAACTGTTGCGTCTGTGCAAGCAAAACGACCTGAGCGTGTCGCAATTAATGTTGGCCAACGAGAAGGTCTGGCGCAGCGAAGCCGAGATCCGCGCCGGCCTGCTCAAGCTCTGGCAGGCCATGCAAGAGTGCGTGAACAACGGCCTCAAGCACGAAGGCATTCTGCCTGGCGGGCTCAATGTACGGCGCCGCGCCGCCCGTCTGCACCGCAGTTTGCAGGAGCTGGGCAAGCCCAACGTGATCGGCTCGACCATGAGCGCCATGGAGTGGGTCAACCTGTTCGCCCTGGCCGTGAACGAAGAAAACGCCGCGGGCGGGCGCATGGTCACCGCGCCCACCAACGGCGCGGCGGGGATCATCCCGGCGGTGTTGCACTACTACATGCGTTTCTCCGATGCGGTGGATGAATCCAACGTGGTGGACTTCTTTCTCGGCGCGGCGGCGGTGGGCATCCTGTGCAAGAAGAACGCGTCGATTTCCGGCGCCGAGGTTGGCTGCCAGGGCGAGGTCGGCTCGGCCTGCGCCATGGCGGCCGCGGGCCTGGCCCAAGTGCTCGGTGCCACTCCGGCGCAACTGGAGAACGCCGCCGAAATCGCCCTGGAACACAACCTTGGGCTCACCTGCGATCCGGTCGGTGGCCTGGTCCAGGTGCCGTGCATCGAGCGCAACGCCATCGCCGCGGTGAAGGCGATCAACGCCGTGCAGATGGCCCTGCGTGGCGACGGCGAACACTTCATCTCCCTCGACCAGGTGATCCGCACCATGCGTGACACCGGCGCCGACATGCACGACAAGTACAAGGAAACCTCCCGCGGCGGCCTGGCGGTCAGTGTCATCGAGTGCTGATGCGCCGTTCTGGCCCGTCGCTGAGCGTTGCGCCACATTCTGGCGCAACGCCTGTCATCTACCGACCGTCGCCTGTCGTTACCAGCAGGGTCATTGTCGGTGACACTCAAGTCTGTCGCATCTGGGCATCCTTCCCACAAGTGCTACCGAACTGCTCAGCCGTGATACGCAAGGGCGCTGGCGCGCCTGTTTGCGTTTAGGTCTAAGCTCCTTCCCGACCCCGCTGGAAGGCGCATGCCAACGTCGCTTTTGGGTTTTGTTGGATGAGCGTTCAACTTCCGGCATGCCATTTGCGTTGGGATTGGCAAAGCCCCTGCATACGAAACGGGGCCACTACAAGAACAGTGCTCGCCTGAAGCACACCCTGCATTGTGTGAGGAGAAATCGCGATGACGTCGTACACCTCCGGGAACCCAACCCAGAACCGCACAGCACCCCAGTCCATCGGCTTTCTCCTGCTGGACAACTTCACCCTGATTTCCCTGGCTTCGGCGGTCGAGCCGCTGCGTATGGCCAACCAGCTGTCCGGTCGTGAGCTGTACCGCTGGCATACGCTGACTGTCGACGGTGGCCAGGTCTGGGCCAGCGATGGTTTGCAGATCACCCCCGATGCGGCCATGCACAGCGCCCCGCCGATCGACACCGTGATCGTCTGCGGTGGCGTTGGCATCCAGCGCACCGTCACCCGTGAGCACGTCACCTGGCTGCAGGCCCAGGCCCGCCAGTCGCGGCGCCTGGGCGCGGTGTGTACCGGCAGCTGGGCGCTGGCTTGCGCCGGCCTGCTTGACGGTTTCGATTGCAGCGTGCACTGGGAATGCCTGGCGGCAATGCAGGAGGCCTATCCACGGGTGAACATGAGCACCCGCCTGTTCACCCTCGACCGCAACCGCTTCACCAGCTCCGGCGGCACCGCGCCGCTGGACATGATGCTGCACCTGATCAGCCGCGATCATGGCCGTGAGCTGTCGGCGGCGATCTCCGAGATGTTCGTCTACGAACGCATCCGCAACGAGCAGGACCACCAGCGCGTGCCGCTCAAGCACATGCTCGGCACCAACCAACCGAAGCTGCAGGAAATCGTCGCGCTGATGGAGGCCAACCTCGAAGAGCCGATCGACCTGGACGAGCTGGCGGTGTACGTGGCGGTGTCGCGGCGTCAGCTCGAGCGATTGTTCCAGAAGTACCTGCACTGCTCGCCGTCGCGCTACTACCTCAAGCTGCGCCTGATCCGCGCCCGGCAACTGCTCAAGCAGACGCCGATGTCGATCATCGAGGTGGCATCGGTGTGCGGGTTCGTCTCCACGCCGCACTTCTCCAAGTGCTATCGCGAGTACTTCGGTATTCCGCCGCGCGACGAACGCGTGGGCTCGAACACCACCCAGCAAGTGGCGATGATGCCGATCCCTCAGGCCATGGCCCTGTCGCCGCACAGCGGGCCGATGGCGGCGCTGAGCCAGGCGCGCAACGAATCGACCTTTGCCAGTGTGAGGCTCTGATACCGCGGCGCCTTGTTCGCGGGTAAACCCGCTCCCACAGGTTTGAATGTCAGTGCGATCCCTGTGGGAGCGGGCTTGCCCGCAAAGAGGTCGATGCAGGAAAAAGCCGGTCAGGCGCGCTTGTTGAACTGCGCCAACGCCGGCAACAGTTGTTTGTCGATGGCCTGGCGCACCGCTGGCAGGATGGTCGCGCTGCCGGTGTACATCTGCTCGACCATGCCCTTGAGGGCCCGCGCATTGGGCTCGGTCAAGCCCCGCACCACCACCTCGCAGGCCTGCTCGGCGCTGGCGCCGGCCGGAATGTCGAAACCCCGCGAGCGCAGCTGGCCCAGCAGGTCGTCCTGGTCGATCAAGTCCGCATGCATCATGACTAATGTCCTTCGCCGCTGTTGTTTTCAATCGATTCTGTGTCCGATGCGCCGGTGCGGCAAGGGCGGATTGTCGCGATGGCCGCTTTGGCTAAGAACAGGTCGTTTACGGCTAAATCGTCTGAGAAGGAAGGCCGCACACTGAAAGTCATTCACGGCACCGAGGGTTTGGTCACCCTCACTTCATGCACAGTGGATGTTGCTCGCTCTTGACCCCGGAGGCTCACGGCTTTCCGGGGTTGTTTTTTTTCGCCTGTTCGCGGTACCTAGTATTTCTGTCAGTTGTCGACTCATTGAGTTCATGTCCAAATGAAATGACAATTGACTGGAGGTCTGCGATGTTACAGAAGCACTTGAAGACAGCGGTGCTCTGCTGTGGGCTAGTTGCGCTGTCTGCTTGCGAGACCAGCAGGCTTGATCAGGACACATTGAATAATGATGGTTCAATTTTTCTCGAGATTAAACAACCGGTAGCCCTTCAGAAGTTGCACGCCGAGCGCCCTGGTGATACTCGGGTCAATGCCCTATTGGCTTCTCAGAAGGAGATGCCTGACCAGGAGGTTCGTTTGGTGCAAGCCCGGCCTGCTGCGATAAAGGCAGATACAAAATTACTATCTGTACAACTACCAGACGGGCAGGTAGTGACGTTTCAACAGCGCAGGTCGAGTGAAAAAGACGCGTCAGAGTCTTACTGGTTCGGTGATATCGTCTCTGATCGGAAGCATCGATTCCCCTCCGCTAAAGAGGTCGATGTAGACCCAATGGAGTGGATGTCTATCAGTCGGTATGGCGAGCAGTTGCTCGGTAGTCTCCATGTACGGGGTAATACCTACCAACTCGCCTCTTTGGGAGACGGTCGGCAGCTCGTCATAAAAAGTACTAGAGTGCCGGCTGCGGAGTGCGAGCCATTGGTAGAAAACCTCGAGCAGGGGCAGGTTGCGAAGGTAGCGGGTAAATCAAATGATTCGCCAAGTGTGGTGCGCGTTCTAGTTGTAAGTACCAACGAAGGGCGTCTCGTGGATTTTGATATCGAGCAAGGGATGAAACATGTTCTCGAAACAGCTACTTCAATTTATCAAGGAAGTGGCGTGAATGTGCGTTTTGAGTATGCTCAACATATTCCAGTTGTGTACTCGGAGGCTACCAGGGATTATGATCTTACCAATATCCTGCGAGATCTTCGTAATGCTCAACATCCGATTGGCATGCTGGTGAAAGAGAGGAGAGATACATTTCAAGCTGATGTGGTCATAGTGGTTTCTAGTCAGCGACTATTGACGTATGGGAAAGCCTATATTCAAGCGAGGAAAGAAACTGCATTCGTTATAGTTCCTCTTTTCACTTATTACGGAGTTGGGCTTGTGGGGGATAAAACAATCCATCAACTTGGGCATCTGTTCGGGGCTGGACATGGATGGTACCCAGGAGACCCTATAGCGCCACCGCCTCAGTATAGGAACGGTTACCTTACCAAGACGGGCACTGTTCTGTATCGTACAATAATGGCATATCTTGACTGCCTTCTTCGTGAAAATTGTTATGGCGATCCCTTTACCTTCGAAGTTGATCATTTTTCGGATTCAAACGCTGAGTACTATGGTGTAAAGCTGGGTGCCGAGCCAAATAATAATGTGGTGCGACTGCTTAAGGAGCGGGTTGGAGAAGTTTCAAACTTCTATCCGTGATGAGCGTGCGGCTGGGCTTGTAAATTATCCAGTCGAGTGTGAGGCCATGCCTGAAGTGACTCAAGGGCATGGCCTCTTAACTTGAGTCTATCTGTCAGTGGGTTTTCAGGAGAATGGTCCGGCCAATGTGTGTTGGACCCGGTAGATCGCCTTGCTCCTCCACCAGTGCATGCAGGCTTTCGATGGACGATTGCTCGAACGGAGCCGATGTCGGTCCTGAAAGCGCTACATGCAACAACAGCTGCTCACTGGCGGCAAGGGCTTCATGGCAGCCTTGACGGTGCAAGCTGTGATACAGGTGCAGGCGCTTTCTGTCGAAGCCGATGATCTGCGTCTGCACCCACACCTCGGTATCGAGTTTCACCTCGTGCAGATAGTTGATGTGGGCCTCCAGGGTGAACAGCGAATGCCCGCTCTGCCCGCGGGCATCGGCGTCCAGGCCGATGCGCTCCATCAGGGCGTCGGTGGCGTAGCTGAAGATCAACAGGTAGTAGGCGTCGCGCAGGTGGCCGTTGTAGTCGACCCATTCCGGCAACACTCGGGTGCGGTAGGTGATCAGGGCGGGCATCGTTTTCTCCTCAGTCGCCGAAGGCCATGCCGTGCTTGGCTTTGCTGGTTTTCACCGCATCCAGTACCGCCAGCAGTGTGTCATCACGATAGCGCTCCAGGGCCGCGATGCTGTGTTCGCCCAACTGCGCCGAGGTACCTACTACTACTTCGTCGATCAGCTTGTCGGTCAGCTCCGGTGCCGGCAGGTAAGTCCAGGGCAGCTTCAGCGCGGGGCCGAACTGGGCCATGAAGTGGCGCATGCCGGCGTCGCCGCCAGCGAGCGTGTAGGTAAGGAAGGTGCCCATGAACGACCAGCGCAGGCCAGCGCCGAAACGGATCGCGTCGTCGATCTCGCCGGTGCTGGCGACACCGTCGTTGACCAGGTGCAAGGCTTCGCGCCAGAGCGCTTCGAGCAGGCGGTCGGCGATAAAGCCGGGGACTTCCTTGCGCACATGCAAGGGGCGCATGCCGAGCGCGGTGTAGATGACTTTTGCCGCTTCGATCGCGTCCGGGCTGGTCTTGCGGCCGCCGACGATCTCCACCAGGGGCAACAGGTACACCGGGTTGAACGGATGGCCAACCAGGCAGCGCTCGGGGTGAGTGGCCGATTCGTAGAATTCACTGGGTAACAGGCCCGAGGTGCTGGAGCCGATGATCGCATTCGGCTTGGCGGCGGCGCTGATCTTCGCGTGCAGGTCGAGCTTGAGGTCCAGGCGTTCGGGGGCGCTTTCCTGAATGAAGTCGGCATCGCGCACGCACGCTTCGATGGTGGCCACGAACGTAAGGCGATCTTGTGAGGCGCCGGGGGCCAGGCCTTGTTTTTGCAGGGCCGGCCAGGCGTTGGCGACGCGCTGGCGCAGGGCCGCCTCGGCGCCGGGCGCCGGGTCCCAGGCGACCACGTCCAGGCCATGTGCCAGGGCGCGGGCGACCCAGCCGCTACCGATCACGCCGCTACCCAGTGCGGCGAAGGTCTTGATGTCGGTGATCAAAGGCATGTCGAGCTCTCACTGAAAAATTACATGATGTGGCGGCGCCCCCCTGTGGGAGCGGGTTTACCCGCGAACACCGGCACAGCCGGTGCCATCCACCGCACAGCCTGCTTCGCGGGTAAACCCGCTCCCACAGGAAAGGTGTGCAAGCGGGTTTCAACGGTGCTTGAGGTTCATCTTTTCCCGGCCTTGCGCCGGGGTGAGCACGCGGGCACCCATGCGGGTGATGATTTCCGCCGCCCGCTCCACCAACTGGCCGTTGCTGGCCAGCACGCCACGGTCCAGGTACAGGTTGTCTTCCAGGCCGACCCGCACGTTGCCGCCGAGCAGCACTGCCTGGGCGGCCATGGGCATCTGCATGCGACCAATACCGAATCCGGCCCAAGTGACGTTGGCTGGCAGGTTGTCGACCATGGCTTTCATGGTGGTGGTGTCGGCGGGCGCGCCCCAGGGAATGCCCAGGCACAGCTGGAACAGCGGGTCGTCGAGCAGGCCTTCCTTGATCATCTGCTTGGCGAACCACAGGTGGCCGGTATCGAAGATCTCCAGCTCGGCCTTTACGCCCAGCTCGGTAATCCGCTTGGCGCCGGCGCGCAGCTGGGCGGGGGTGGAGACGTAGATGGCGTTGCCGTCGCCGAAGTTGAGCGTGCCGCAATCGAGGGTGCAGATTTCCGGCAACAGCGCCTCGACATGGGCCAGGCGCTCCAGCGGGCCGATCAGGTCGGTGCCCGGGCCGAACTCCATGGGCGATTCGCCGGGGCCGATTTCCAGGTCGCCGCCCATGCCGGCGGTGAGGTTGACGATGACGTCGACGTCGGCCTCGCGGATGCGCTCCATCACTTCGCGGTAGAGGTTGACGTCGCGGCTGAAACGGCCGGTTTGTGGGTCGCGGACGTGACAATGGACCACGGTGGCGCCGGCCTTGGCGGCTTCCACGGCGGATTCGGCGATCTGTTTCGGGGTGACCGGGACCAGGTGGCTCTTGGCGACCGTGTCGCCGGCGCCGGTGAGGGCGCAGGTGATGATGACGTCGTGGTTCATGGGGGTTCCTTGTGGTATCTGAGTAGCAGGATCGTTGTAGGAGCGGCCTTGTGTCGCGAAAGGGCCGCGCAGCAGCCCCTGGATTTATGCGGCGCTGCTGATAACCAGGGGCCGCTTTGCGGCCCTTTCGCGACACAAGGCCGCTCCTACATCGCTCAGGTTGGCCTGTCAGTTGGCGGAAAGCTTGAGGTTGTCGGCGGCCGGCTTGCCGTCGAAGGTGGTCACCCCGTCAAGCCAGCGCGCCTTGTCCTCGGGATGGTCCTTGAGCCACTGGCGGGCGGACTCCAGCGCATCCTTGTGGTCGAGCAGCGGCTGCATCATCCGGCTCTCGTCTTCGGCGCTGAAGCTGAGGTTGGCCAGCAGGCGATGGGCGTTGGGGCAACGCTGGGCGTAGTCCGGCGCGGTCACGGTCCACACCGTGGCGCGGCCTTCGTCGGGGCCGAGGGCGTCCTGGCTGTCGCCCAGGTACACCAGGTCGATGTTCACGTTCATCGGGTGCGGCGCCCAGCCGAAGAACACCACCGCCTCCTTGCGGCGCACGGCCCGGTCGACGGCGGCGAGCATCCCGGCTTCGCTGGATTCGACCAGCTGGAACTTGCCCAGGTCGAACTGGTTCTTGGCGATCATCGCCTTGATCTGGGTGTTGGCCCCCGAGCCCGGCTCGATGCCGTAGATCTTGCCGCCCAGCTCCTTCTGGAACTTGTGGATGTCGGCGAAGCTTTTCAGGCCCTTGTCGGCCAGGTATTTCGGCACCGCCAGGGTGGCGCGGGCGTCTTCGAGGCTGGGTTTGTCCAGCACCTTCACTTGCCCGGCGTCGATGAACGGGGTGATGGTCTGGGTCATGATCGGGTTCCAGTAACCCAGGAACATGTCCAGGCGCTTGTCACGGATACCGGCGAAGATGATCTGTTGCGAGGCGCTGGTCTGCTTGGTCTGGTAGCCCAGGCCGTCGAGCAGCACCTGGGCCATGGCGCTGGTGGCGATCACGTCGGTCCAGTTCACCACGCCCAGGCGCACGTCCTTGCAGGCGGCGGGTTCGGCGGCGAACAGCGGGGTGGCGACGCTGGTGCTGAGGGCGAGGGATAACAGGCTGCGGCGGATAAAGCGATGCATGGTGGCTCTCCATCGGCAGTACATCTTGTTATAGGGGCCGGCCTCTGCGGGCCGTGAGAACACGCTACGCTGGCGGCGGGGTGGAAAATCGCACCCTGGCGACCAACACTTGCACGCAGGCGACCACCTTCACCCTGGAGCATGCAATGCCGGAGACCATTCACTTCCTTCTGCTGCCGGGCTTCTCGGCCATGGGCTTCATCAGTGCCGTGGAGCCCTTGCGGGTGGCCAACCGCTTTCGCGGGCCGTCCTACAGCTGGCGCGTGCTCAGCCTGGATGGCGGCGCGGTGCTGGCTAGCAATGGCATGTCGGTGAATGCCGATGGTGCGTTAGGGGAAGGCGAGCGTCCGCGCTTGCTGCTGGTGGTGGCCGGTTTCGACCCGCTGGCCTGCTATGGCCCGGCGCTGCAACAGGCGTTGCGCCGGCTCGACCATGACGGCGCGATACTTGGCGGCATCGACACCGGGGCCATGGTCCTGGCCGAAGCCGGCTTGCTCGACGGGCATCGCGCGACCTTGCATTGGGAGGCGCTGGAGGCGTTCAAGGAACGTTATCCGCGCCTGCAGGCGACCCAGGAGCTGTTCGAGATCGACCGTCGACGCATTACCTGCGCGGGCGGTACCGCGTCGATCGACCTGATGCTCGACCTGATCGCCCAGGCCCATGGCAGCGAGCTGGCGGTGCAGGTGTCCGAGCAGTTCGTGCTCGGCCGTATCCGCCCGCGCCAGGACCACCAGCGCATGCAGATCGCCAGC
Organism: Pseudomonas xantholysinigenes; assembly: GCF_014268885.2. NCBI lineage: Bacteria > Pseudomonadati > Pseudomonadota > Gammaproteobacteria > Pseudomonadales > Pseudomonadaceae > Pseudomonas > Pseudomonas xantholysinigenes. Next base: position 360,082 of record NZ_CP077095.1, read on the forward strand.
CGCTACGGCCTGCGCAACAAGAAGCTGGTGAAGGTGATCGGTGAGATGGAGCGCAATACCGAGTTGCCGCTCAACACCCAGGTGCTGGCCGAGGCGATACAGGTCACCCGGCGCCAGCTGGAGCGCTTGTTCCGCCTGCACCTGGACGACACGCCCAGCGGTTTCTACCTGCGCTTGCGCCTGGACAAGGCCCGGCAACTGCTGCGCCAGACCGACATGAGCGTGCTGGAGGTGGCGGTGGCGTGCGGGTTCGAGTCGGCGTCGTATTTCACCCGTTGCTACCGGACACGGTTCGAGCGATGCCCGCGGGAGGACAGGTTGGCCCATGCTGTTTGATACAGCCAAACAGCTGTGTAGGAGCGCCCCGGCAAGGCCGCTCGTACAGAGGGTGATGTGAGATTGCCTCTACTGCTGTCCGATCGACTGCAAGTATTCCGAACGCTCATCGCTACGCTGCGCCACACAGGTGTTCCACGCCGCCTCGAAGGCCTTGCTTCCCGGCTTCTCGGCCCAGGTCTCGACCTTGCAGTCGGCATCGCGCAACTGGGTCCAGAGCTTTTCGGCGGCCTCCATCTTGCCCGTCAGCGCCGTGGCCTTGTCGCTTTCGTCGGCGTATTGGTCGCGGATGCGCTGGAGCAAGTCGTCGTAGGCCGCCTTCAGTTCCCGCTCGGCGGTCTGCTTGTTGTAGACGGCGCAGGCATAGCCTTGCTGGTCGGTCTCGACGTTGTCGCAGGGCGTGCTTTCCTCTTCGGCGGCGTGCGCGCCGCCGACGACGGCCAGCAGGACCAGCCATGCCATTGATTTCATCGGTCTTCTCCTGAACAGGCTGACGAATCGCAGGGATTCTCGCTCAGCCCTGGCCCTGGCGATAGCTCCCTGACGAAAAGTTCATCAAAGTCTTACGCGGCAGCCAGACGAGACTCGCTCTCATCTGCCCATGGCGTGCCAGAGCGCGTCGCGAGCGCCATTGACGCTTTCGGCAAACCCCCTGTCGTTTTTGCATCGGGGCGTCACCGACGGCAGGCATATGCTGGCCCCAAAGCGCCGGCACAAGGTTCGGCGCAGGCAAACTTGAATAAAAGGGGACAGCCTGATGAGCCCAGCCGAACTTCACGCCGACAGCATCGTCATCGACGGCCTGATCATTGCCAAATGGAACCGCGAGCTGTTCGAGGACATGCGCAAGGGCGGGTTGACCGCGGCCAACTGCACGGTCTCGGTATGGGAAGGGTTCAAGGCCACCGTCGACAACATCGCCGCCAGCCAGAAGCTGATCCGCGACAACAGCGACCTGGTGATGCCGGTGCGCACCACCGCCGACATTCGCAAGGCCAAGGAACTGGGCAAGACCGGCATCCTCTTCGGCTTCCAGAACGCCCATGCGTTCGAAGACCAGATTGCCTACGTCGACGTGTTCAAGCAGCTTGGCGTGGGCATCGTGCAGATGTGCTACAACACCCAGAACCTGGTCGGCACCGGTTGCTACGAGCGTGACGGCGGCCTGTCGGGCTTCGGTCGCGAGATCGTCGCCGAGATGAACCGCGTGGGCATCATGTGCGACCTGTCCCATGTCGGTTCGAAAACCTCCGAGGAAGTCATCCTCGAGTCGAAGAAGCCAGTCTGCTATTCCCACTGCCTGCCGTCCGGGCTCAAGGAACACCCGCGCAACAAGTCCGATGCAGAGCTGAAGTTCATCGCCGACCACGGCGGCTTCGTCGGCGTGACCATGTTCGCGCCGTTCCTGGCCAAGGGTATCGACTCGACCATCGACGACTACGCCGAAGCGATCGAATACACCATGAATATCGTCGGCGAGGATGCCATCGGCATCGGCACCGACTTCACCCAGGGCCATGGCCAGGACTTCTTCGAGTACCTGACCCACGACAAAGGCTACGCCCGGCGCCTGACCAACTTCGGCAAGATCATCAACCCGCTGGGTATTCGTACCGTCGGCGAGTTCCCCAACCTGACCGAGACCCTGCTCAAGCGCGGCCACTGCGAACGCGTAGTGCGCAAGATCATGGGCGAAAACTGGGTCAACGTCCTGAAGGACGTCTGGGGCGAGTGAGCACTGCTGGGGCCTACTGCGCACGCCGATCGCTGCGTCAGGCCCTCACGAAAAGCTCGCCGTGCCTCGGCACTGTCTCGCTTTTCGCTTCGGCCCTTCCTTGCGCTCGACGCGCTCGCTACGGCCCCAACAGCACTCACAGCGGCTGTTTATAAAAACAAAAGCCAAAGCGGCTTTTGATCGAATCCAAAAATTTTATGGAGTTGAGTTTCCATGGCCAAGATCGCCCCGCAATTGCCAATCGAAGTCGACAGCGAGACCGGTGTCTGGACCAGCGACGCCCTGCCGATGCTCTACGTGCCACGGCATTTCTTCGTCAACAACCACATGGGCATCGAGGAAGTGCTGGGCGCCGACAAGTACGCCGAGATCCTCTACAAGGCCGGCTACAAGTCTGCCTGGCACTGGTGCGAGAAAGAGGCCGAATGCCATGGCCTGGAAGGCGTGGCGGTGTTCGAGCACTACATGAAACGCCTGAGCCAGCGTGGCTGGGGGCTGTTCCAGATCCAGGACATCGACCTCGATAAAGGCACCTGCAGCGTCAAGCTCAAGCACTCCGCCTTTGTGTACGTGTACGGCAAGTGCGGGCGCAAGGTCGACTACATGTTCACCGGCTGGTTCGCCGGCGCCATGGACCAGATTCTCGCTGCCCGTGGCAGCTCGATCCGCACCGTGGCCGAACAGGTCTATGGCGGGTCGGAGGAAGGCCACGAAGATGGCCTGTTCGTTACAAAGCCGTTGTAAGCCGGAGATAGCGTCATGGCCTTCGAAGCAATGTTCCAGCCGATCCAGATCGGCAAGCTGACCATCCGCAACCGCGTGCTCAGCACCGCGCACGCCGAGGTCTACGCCACCGACGGCGGCATGACCACCGACCGCTACGTGAAGTACTACGAAGAGAAAGCCAAGGGCGGTATCGGCCTGGCGATCTGCGGCGGCTCGTCGGTGGTGGCCATCGACAGCCCGCAGGAGTGGTGGTCGTCGGTCAACCTGTCCACCGACCGCATCATCCCGCACTTCCAGAATCTTGCCGATGCCATGCACAAGCATGGCGCCAAGATCATGATCCAGATTACCCACATGGGCCGCCGCTCGCGCTGGGACGGTTTCAACTGGCCGACATTGATGTCGCCATCGGGCATCCGCGAACCGGTGCACCGCGCCACCTGCAAGACCATCGAGCCGGAAGAGATCTGGCGGGTGATCGGCAACTACGCGCAAGCGGCGCGCCGGGCGAAGGAGGGTGGCCTGGACGGCGTCGAGCTGTCGGCCGTGCACCAGCACATGATCGACCAGTTCTGGAGCCCGCGGGTCAACAAGCGTACCGATGAATGGGGCGGCACCTTCGAGGGCCGCATGAAGTTTGGCCTGGAAGTGCTCAAGGCCGTGCGCGCCGAGGTGGGCGACGACTTCTGCGTGGGCATGCGCATCTGCGGCGACGAGTTCCACCCCGATGGCCTGAGCCACGAGGACATGAAGCAGATCGCCGCCTACTACGACGCCACCGGCATGCTCGACTTCATCGGCGTGGTCGGCTCGGGCTGCGACACCCACAACACCTTGGCCAACGTCATTCCCAACATGAGCTACCCGCCGGAGCCGTTCCTGCACTTGGCGGCCGGCATCAAGGAAGTGGTCAAGGTCCCGGTGCTGCACGCGCAGAACATCAAGGACCCGAACCAGGCCACGCGCATCCTCGAAGGCGGCTACGTGGACATGGTCGGCATGACCCGTGCGCATATGGCCGATCCGCACCTGATCGCCAAGATCAAGATGGGCCAGATCGACCAGATCAAGCAGTGCGTCGGCGCCAACTACTGCATCGACCGCCAGTACCAGGGCCTGGATGTACTGTGCATCCAGAACGCCGCGACCTCCCGCGAGTACATGGGCGTACCGCACATCATCGAGAAGACCACCGGCGTCAAGCGCAAGGTGGTGGTGGTCGGTGCCGGACCTGCTGGCATGGAAGCCGCCCGTGTAGCTGCCGAGCGGGGCCACGACGTGACGCTGTTCGAGAAAAAGGAGCAGATCGGCGGGCAGATCACCATCGCCGCCAAGGCCCCGCAGCGTGACCAGATCGCCGGTATCACCCGTTGGTACCAACTGGAGCTGGCGCGCCTGAAGGTCGACCTGCGTCTGGGCACCGCCGCTGACGTGGCGACCATCCAGGACCTGCGTCCGGATGTCATCGTGCTGGCGGTCGGCGGCCACTCGTTCCTGGAGCAGAACGAGCACTGGGGCGCTGCCGAAGGGTTGGTGGTCAGCAGCTGGGATGTGCTGGACGGCAAGGTTGCGCCGGGCAAGAACGTGCTGGTGTACGACACCATCTGTGAGTTCACCGGCATGTCGGTGGCCGACTTCATCGCCGACAAGGGCAGCCAGGTCGAGATCGTCACCGACGATATCAAACCGGGCGTGGCCATGGGCGGCACGACCTTCCCGACCTACTACCGCAGCATGTACCCCAAGGAAGTGATCATGACCGGCGACATGATGCTGGAAAAGGTCTACCGCGAGGGTGACAAGCTGGTGGCGGTGCTCGAGAACGAGTACACCGGCGCCAAGGAAGAGCGGGTGGTCGACCAGGTGGTGGTGGAAAACGGCGTGCGCCCCGACGAGCAGCTGTACTACGCGCTCAAGGACGGCTCGCGCAACAAGGGTCAGATCGACGTGGAGGCGCTGTTCGCCATCAAGCCGCAGCCGATCCTCAGCCAGCCGGGCGAGGGCTACCTGCTGTACCGCATCGGCGACTGCGTGGCCCAGCGCAACGTGCATGCGGCGATCTACGACGCCTTGCGCCTGTGCAAGGACTTCTGATCGCACCGCCTTTCTAGAGGCGGGATTGGCCCCCTGTAGGAGCGGCCTTGTGTCGCGAAAGGGTCGCGAAGCGACCCCGGGATCTGTGCATAACCGCTAAGCCCCCGGGGCTGCTACGCAGCCCTTTCGCGACACAAGGCCGCTCCTACAGGGGTCGGTGCCGCCCTTGAGAGCGGCGCAGGATTCTAGCTGTTGTGGGAGCCTCCCATGTTGAACACCCTCTTACCCATCCTGCTGTTCACCGCCCTTGGCCTGGCGGTGCTCGGTGCCTTGCGCCGGGTGCGCATGTGGCGGCGCGGGCGGCCGAGCAAGGTCGATCTGATCAAAGGCCTGCTGGCCATGCCGCGGCGCTACCTGGTCGACCTGCACCACGTGGTCGAGCGCGACAAGTACATGTCCAAGACCCACGTGGCTACCGCTGGCGGCTTCGTGCTCTCGGCGCTGCTGGCGATCCTGGTGCATGGCTTCGGCCTGCACAGCAAGATCCTCGGCTATGCCTTGCTGGTGGCCACGCTGATCATGTTCAGCGGCGCGGTCTTTGTCTTCAAACGCCGGCTCAACCCACCTGCGCGCCTGTCCAAGGGCCCGTGGATGCGCCTGCCCAAGAGCCTGCTGATGTTCGCGGCGAGCTTCTTCATCGCCACGCTGCCGGTGGCCGGTATCCTGCCGCAAGGCACCGGTGGCTGGGTGCTTGTCGCCGTGCTGGGGATTGGCGTGCTGTGGGGCGTGTCCGAGCTGTTCTTCGGCATGACCTGGGGCGGGCCGATGAAGCACGCCTTCGCCGGTGCCTTGCACCTGGCCTGGCACCGCCGCGCCGAGCGCTTCGGCGGCGGCCGCTCCACCGGCCTCAAGCCGCTGGACCTGGAAGACCCCAACGCGCCGCTGGGTGTGGAGAAACCGGTTGATTTCACCTGGAACCAGCTGCTCGGTTTCGACGCCTGCGTGCAGTGCGGCAAGTGCGAGGCCATGTGCCCGGCGTTCGCCGCCGGCCAGCCGCTGAACCCGAAAAAGCTCATCCAGGACATGGTCATCGGCCTGGCCGGCGGCACCGACGCACAGTTCGCCGGCAGCCCTTACCCGGGCAAGCCGATCGGTGAGCACGGCGGCCATCCGCACCAGCCGATCGTCAATGGTCTGGTCGATGCCGAGACGCTGTGGTCGTGCACCACTTGCCGTGCTTGCGTCGAGGAATGCCCGATGATGATCGAGCATGTCGATGCCATCGTCGACATGCGCCGCCACCTCACCCTGGAAAAGGGCGCGACGCCGAACAAGGGCGCCGAGGTGCTGGACAACCTGATCGCCACCGACAACCCCGGCGGCTTCGCTCCTGGCGGGCGAATGAACTGGGCGGCCGACCTCAACCTCAAATTGCTGTCTGAGGTGAAGCGCACCGAGGTGCTGTTCTGGGTGGGCGATGGCGCCTTTGACATGCGCAACCAGCGCACGCTGCGCGCCTTCGTCAAAGTGCTCAAGGCCTCCGGCGTGGACTTTGCCGTACTTGGCCTGGAAGAGCGCGACAGCGGTGACGTGGCCCGTCGCCTGGGCGATGAAGCGACCTTCCAGCAACTGGCCAAACGCAATATCCAGACCCTGGCCAAGTACCAGTTTCAGCGCATCGTCACCTGCGACCCGCACAGCTTCCATGTGCTGAAGAACGAATACGGTGCCCTTGGCGGCGACTACCAGGTGCAGCACCACAGCACCTACATCGCCGAACTCATTGCCGCCAACAAACTCAACCTCGGCCAGCACAAGGGCGGCAGCGTCACCTACCACGACCCTTGCTACCTGGGCCGCTACAACGACGAGTACCAAGCCCCGCGCGATGTGCTCAGGGCGCTGGGGATCGAAGTGCGCGAGATGCAGCGCTCGGGCTTCCGTTCCCGTTGTTGCGGTGGCGGCGGCGGTGCGCCGATCACCGATATCCCTGGCAAGCAGCGTATCCCCGACATGCGCATGGATGATATCCGCGAGACCGAAGCCGAGCTGGTGGCCGTGGGTTGCCCACAGTGCACGGCGATGCTCGAAGGCGTGGTTGAACCACGTCCGCAGATCAAGGACCTGGCCGAGCTGGTTGCCGATGTGCTGATCGAAGAGCAAACCCCTGCAACCGCCAAGTCGCAGGCTGCCAAACGTGAACCTGCGGAGGTGCACTGATGAGCGACATCATCCGCCGCGATCCACGCGCCGAGTGGATCGCCCGTAACCGCCTGCACCCGCTACATGCGGCAATGCAGACGCAACAGAGCAGCTGGATGGGCCCTCAAGGCATCATCCGCAAGAACCCGCACGCGATCGCCGCCGGCTTTATCGGGGCTAGCGGCCTCAAGCGCATCGACCGCAGCGGTGTCCAGCAGGGTACCGGTGTCGGCGGACGACGCAGCGCGGCGGCCGAAGTGCAGCTGCCGCTGCATAGCGTGGCAGATCCGGCCTTCTACATCGCTGTGGTGCCGGACATGGTCGGAGGCCGCCTGGGCAGTCACGATCGTGACCTGCTGGGCCTTGCCCACAGCCTTGCCGGCAGCGAAGGCGCGGTATTGGCCATCGTGTTTGGCGAACACAAGGAAAACAACTTTTCCACAGCCGGTGTCGATCGGCTGCTGGTTATCGAGGGCGAGGCCTTCGAGGGTTATGCACCGGAACAGTTGGTGCAGGGCCTGCGTGCTGTGGATAACCAGTTCTCCCCACGCCACTGGTTGCTGCCCGACAGCCGCAGCGGTGGCGGCGAACTGGGCCGGCGTTTCGCCGCAGCCCTGGGCGAGCGTCCGGCGACGCGGGTGTGGCAGGTCAAGGATGGCCAGTGCATCGGCCGTGCCGGTGCTGGCCAGCAAGATCTTCAACGTGATCTGCCACGGTTGATCCTGGCCGCCGCCGAATGCGCCGAGCCGGTCAGCGAGACCCGTCACCAAGCGCTGCCCGTGGAGTTGTCCACAGGCGTGGCGCGCAGCCTGTCGCGCATCGAAGACCTTGGCCCGGTGGCCGTGGACCCGGCTGCCATCGCCATGGCCGAGGCCGAATTCATCGTATCGGGCGGTAACGGCGTCAAGGATTGGGACCTGTACCACAGGGCCACCGCTGCCTTGGGCGCCACCGAGGGCGCGTCGCGGGTGGCGGTGGACGATGGCTTCATGCCGCGCAACCGCCAGGTCGGTGCCACCGGCACCTGGGTCACCGCACGGGTCTATGTGGCTGTGGGTATCTCCGGCGCCATCCAGCACCTGCAGGGCATCGGTGCCTGCGACAAGGTGGTGGCGATCAACATGGACCCGGGCTGCGACATGATCAAACGGGCCGACCTGTCGGTGATTGGCGACAGTTCGGCGATTCTCAAGGCTCTGATCGAGGCTGTGGACAACTTCCGCAGCGGCGGCCAGCGCGACGCGGCATAGGGGCAGTGAGCATGAGTACGAAAGTCATCAGCCTGGTCTCGATCGGCGCCCACCCCAGCTCCGGTCGCGCCCGCCGCGCCGAGCAGGATGCCCGCGCCGTCGAACTGGGTTTGCAACTGGCTGGGGATAACTTGCAGGTGGTGCATGCCGGCAATCCGCGCGAGGAGGCGCTGCGTGCCTACTTGGGCATGGGGCTGGATCACCTGGATGTGCTGGAGCAGCCTGTCGGCGCCGATGTGCTGGGCGTGCTTGGCGACTACCTGCGTGACGCGGGCGCCCAGCTGGTGCTGACCGGCAGCCAGGCCGAGACCGGCGAGGGCTCGGGCATGTTGCCGTTCCTGCTGGCCGAGAAGCTGGGCTGGCCGCTGGTGGTCGGACTGGCTGAAGTGGAGTCCATCGACAACGGCACTGCTCAGATACTTCAGGCACTGCCTCGCGGCCAGCGCCGCCGCTTGAAGGTACGCCTGCCGCTGTTGGCGACTGTGGATAACGCCGCGCCCCAGCCTCGGCAGAGCGCGTTCGGCCCGGCCCGCCGAGGCGTGCTGGCGGCGCGCACTGTAGAGGTCGTGGAAGATCCGCTGCTGGCCGCAGATGCCCTGCAACCCGCCCGCCCACGGCCCAAGCGGCTCAAGGTGATCAAGGCCAAGAGCGGCGCCGACCGCATGAAGGCCGCCACGGCCAAGGCCAGTGGCGGGGGCGGCAAGGTGCTCAAGGATGTTTCCGCGCAGGATGGCGCCGAGGCCATTCTCAAGCTGCTGGTGGAGGAGGGAGTGCTGCGCTGAAATTTTGAGGATCAAGCGTAGGCTCGATATTCGCGGGCTTGCCCGCGAAAGGGCCAGTACAGGCACCACATAAATCAGCCCTCACTTCATGTCGCGGCGGTTTGAATCTTGTCCACAACGGCTCCAGCCGCGACCACTCCCGGCCCAGATCAGTGAGATCGACAATCTGGCTTTCGGTTATCCACGAAATCTGTTCGACAATGTGTGGATAAAGTGTTCGCGCTTGGCTGTAGCCCTTGCCCAGCAAGGCTTACACGGATTTGTTCGAAATTTGATCAAGTCTACCCACGGGTAACAACGCGGCTCTTTCACTGCTCAAGACAGTTTGCTCACAATCTCTGTTGGCCATGCTGTGGATAACCTGTTTGGTTATCGCTGGAGGTCCCGACTATCAAGGGACACGATAGATTGTTCAGTAATCGATCAAAGGCTCGACTCATCAAACTGATCTGGAAAAAGGTGGGTTCCGGCGAGATATGCACAACCCCTTTTCCCCTCGTTCAGAGTTTTTCACAGTTCCTGTGCGCCCACCTGTGGAAAAAGTGTTGGATTTTCGCTGCAAGCGCCGCTATGCCTAGCGTCCATGGGACTGCTCAATATTTGATCAGCCGCCGCCAGTGTAAACGATGGCCGTTGCAGCCGCGCTTTGCTCAAGTGGGACGGAAGGCTGTGGATAAGTGCGTGAAAGCAAGGTGACGCCCTAGTATTTTTGTCAGTAGTCAGCCCCTCCGGCCAGGGCCACAATCGAAGCCACCTCTTGCTGGCCGAATAACTTGGACCTCAAACAATCTAGGAGTTGTCCCATGGCATCGACACAACTGCTGATGACGGATTTGCTTCTGAGCCCGTTTGCTTCTCGAGTTACGTCTGGCCTGATGGTTGCCGCGTACTCGCCCTATGGCTACCGACCTAGGCCTGCTGGTTTCACGAAAGTTGGCTTCACAGGTCAACTGCGCGAGCTGAAATCAGATATTTATTTGTTGGGTAATGGGTATAGAGCATACAGCCCGGTGTTGATGCGCTTTCTTTCGCCGGATGATAAATGGAGCCCGTTCGGTGCTGGCGGCAGGAACGCTTACGCGTATTGCCAGGGGAACCCTGTCACTTTCCATGATCGAAGTGGTAGGTCATTTGTCACGACAATTACTAACGCGTGGAGTTCGTTTACTTCATTCGCCGCTAATCTTCTGGGTTCCTCTGCGCCCGCTATTGGAAACGTGAGTGCCGCTATTGGGTCACGTTACAATCCTGAAACCGCCAACCCTTTGCGAACAGGGACTGGAATCGTTGAAACAACTGCCTCAGTGGTCGCAACCGGCGCTTTCCTTGTAGGTGCAGAACCTGTGATGAATACGGCGAATGCGATAGCTGGTAGCATATCAGTCGCTAACTCAGGCATGAATCTAGCCTCTGATATCAGCCGGCCGCGTGCCAATATGGAGACTATTCCTGAAGGTGTCATCATTGATATTGAAACTCCCCCGGCTACTGTTGAGCGACGACCGTTGACCAGGGCCTACAGTCGGCAGCACTCGGCCCTGAGTGGTGTTGAGGCCAATATTTTAAGGCAGGAGCTGGATATCGCCATGGCCGAAGCAGCCAAGTGGGAGGCCCGAGCGGTAGAGGCTGAACAACGGCTTGCACGTGCGACTCAGAGAGTTATTTTGGGGGTTGAACGTATTCGGGCGGGTCAAAGTAAACCCTAAACCGGCCACCAGTTACAAAAATATTAGATGTGCGCTGAAGGCCGTGCGGTGACTGGCGTGGATTATTTGGACAGTGGTGTGCGCTCCGCTCCCGAGAGCGATTTTCGTGCAGTGCATATGATGTTTTGGTGAGCTTTCGCTCAGCGTCTTTCAATGCTGTCGGTACTCAATGAGTAAGCCCCCGATTTGCGGGGGCGGCTCAGATTATTGTGCCTTTACTTCCTTTAGGTACGGTGCCGGTTCTGCCCCAAGATTATTCAAGATGCGCTGGCTGTACCAGTCGATAAAGTTAACCACGCCAAATTCATAAGTCTTCGAATACGGCCCTGGCTGATACGCCGTGGAGTTGATCCCCCGCTGGTTCTCCTCCGCCAACCGCCGATCCTGGTCATTGGTGGCATCCCACACCTTGCGCATGTCCTCGGGGTTGTAATCCACCCCCTCCACTGCATCCTTGTGCACCAGCCACTTGGTGGTGACCATGGTCTCCTGCGCGCTGATCGGCCACACGGTGAACACGATCATGTGGTCGCCCATGCAGTGGTTCCACGAATGCGGCAGGTGCAGGATGCGCATCGAGCCGAGGTCCGGATTCTTGATGCGGCCCATCAGCTTCTGGCACGCCACCTTGCCGTCCATGGTCATCGACACGGTGCCCTTGAGCAGCGGCATGCGCACGATGCGGTTACGCAGGCCATGACTCTTGTGCAGGTAGGGGATCTTCTCGGCTTCCCAGGCGGCGGCCGAGGCGGCGACGTGGTCCTTGAATTCCTGGCTGGCGCGGGGGTCGTTGGTGTCGTCCCACTCGAGCAGGGTCTTCAGCAGTTCGGGGTGCGAGCCGCTGCAGTGGTAGCACTCGCGGTTGTTCTCCAGCACCAGCTTCCAGTTGGCTTTCTCCATCAAGGTGGTCTGTACCGCCACCTTGGTGTTCTCCATGTCGTAGGGTTCCATGTAGTGGTCGAGGGTGGCGAGGAATTCGTCGATGGCCGGGGGGGTCTCGGCCAGGCTGATGAAGATGTAGCCACCGGCAACCTTCACGTTCACGGGCTTGAGGCCGTACTGGTTCATGTCGAAGTCGGCGCCCATCTCGGTGCCGGCGAACAGCAGGCGACCGTCGAGCTCGTAGGTCCATTGATGGTAGTGGCAGACCAGCTTGGCCACCTTGCCTTTGTCGCTGACGCACAGGCGCGAACCGCGGTGGCGGCAGACGTTGTGGAAGGCATGCACCTTACCTTCGGCACCGCGTATCACGATGATCGGGTTCTTGCCGATCTGCAGGGTGATGTAGTTGCCCTTGGTCGGGATCTCGCAAACCATGCCGGCGATCAGCCACTCCTTGTGGAAGATCTCCTGCATGTCGATCTGGAACAGGCGCTCGTCGCAGTAGAACGGTTGCGGCAGCGAGTAGGTGCGCTCGCGGGTCTGCAGCATCTCGGCGGTGGCCTTGCGTGCAGGTTCCAGTGGATCGCCCAGGCTCAGGGTTGCGGTGACGTCCATCGTGTGGTCCTCGGGGCCGCGTGCGGCCGGCAAAAGGTGGCTAATCGTTGTTGTTATGCCGCAAGGCGGTCTGCTTTGGGATACAGCAGTTGGTTTTGCCGAGGAGTGTGCGTTCGGGCACTGAAACGACCATGTCCATGGGCGACATGGCCGAATCGAATTCCGACGCGCCAGCCCCTGTAGTGCGGGGCTGGTCGCGATAAGCACGCCGATGTCGCGGATGGGAATGTACGGCGCCGGCGGGATGCGCATTATCGGAGCCATAAGAAAGGCCGACAGTCGGCTGCTGGAGATGAACATGTCCGATACCTTCCTCAATCCGGTCACCACTCAGACCTGGGCCAATGGCCGCCACATCGTGCGCTGCGTCAAGGTCATCCAGGAGACCTGGGACGTGCGCACTTTCTGCTTCATGGCCGACCAGCCGATCATGTTCTTCTTCAAGCCCGGGCAGTTCGTCACCCTGGAGCTGGAGATCGAAGGCCGGCCTGTGATGCGTTCATACACCATCTCCAGTTCGCCGTCGGTGCCCTACAGTTTCTCGATCACGGTCAAGCGGGTGCCGGGCGGGCAGGTGTCGAACTTCCTCCACGACACCATGCACGAAGGCGCAGAGTTGCCGGTGCACGGGCCGGTGGGGTTGTTCAACGCCATCGATTTCCCGGCGGGCAAGGTGCTGTACCTGTCCGGTGGTGTCGGCATCACCCCGGTGATGTCCATGGCCCGCTGGTTCTACGACACCAACGCCAATGTCGACATGGTCTTCGTGCACAGCGCCCGTTCGCCGAAGGACATCATCTTCCACCGCGAGCTGGAACAGATGGCCTCGCGCATTCCCAATTTCAGCCTGCATATCGTCTGCGAGAAGCACGGGCTGGGCGAGCCGTGGGCGGGCTATCGCGGTTACCTCAACCAGCGCCTGATGGAGCTGATCGCCCCGGACTACATGGAGCGGGTGATCTTCTGCTGCGGCCCGACGCCCTACATGAACGCGGTCAAGCGCATGCTCGAGGCGGTTGGCTTCGACATGCACAACTATCACGAGGAATCATTCGGTGCGACGCCGCCGGAAGCCAAGGCCGATGCCGTGGAGCACGCGGAAGCGGCGGCCGATGCGCCGGAAGTGGACGTGGCCGACCTCAACCTGGTGGAGTTCGTCGGCAGCGACAAGAGCATCCGCGTGGCCCCGGGCGAAACCGTGCATGCGGCGGCGGCCAAGCTCGGGTTGATGATCCCCAAGGCCTGCGGCATGGGCATCTGCGGCACCTGCAAGGTGCTCAAGCTCGGCGGCGAGGTGGAGATGGAGCACAACGGCGGGATCACCGAGGAGGATGAGGCCGAGGGCTACATCCTGTCGTGCTGCAGCGTGCCGAAGGGGGATGTGCGCATTGAGTATTGATCTGTGTTCGTAGGGGCCGCAACGCGGTCCTGGTGACATGGGGGCCTGATATTTTTGCCAGTTCCACTGCCGCTGCATCGCTGCCAATCTTTAGTCGGAATCCTCGACGAGGGGCTGTGGCCAGTGCTTGTCTACCTGCTTACCTGTGACAGACAGAACAGCCCCATCGGCGGTGTTGGGTATCCTGGCCGCAGCTATACGGCCTATGGTGCGGTACCGTTACCGATCGGCCCGATGACAGGTTTCTGTGGCCAGCCACGCGATGCGCGAATGGATCGTTATCCATTTGGTAATGGCCACCGTCGGTACAACCCTGTTTTGATGCGCTTTCATGAGCCTGATCCGCTGAGCCCGTTCGACAAGGGCGGCATCAATGCGTACATGTATTGTGCGGGGGATCCGGTGAACCGGTTTGATCCGACTGGCGGGTACTCCGCCTTGGTCTCGCAGATCATTCAGCGCTCCGGGACCATCGCATTGCATACCGCCTCGCCGCTGGCTTTGTTGTTGGGGCCAGAGCCCAAGGGGGCGTTGGCGGTGAACGCCACACGGGTTGCCTTGGCTGGCTCCGCCACCAGTGTGGTAGCAGCAGGATTGGGGTTGGCTGGGGTGGGAGCGGCAACTTATGTTGCCAATGCTGGGACCGCTCTGCTGGCAGCGGGCGCAGGAACTCGAGTTGCCAAGGCGGTCTGGGAGAATCGAGCGGAGCTCTGGCAGTATGTCAAGGAAAGGGTCAGCACCAATGTAAGGGCAGTGCTGGGCCTGCCCAGAGAAACAAACAAGCCATTGACAACCGATGGAGTTCCCAAGGTTCGGGTATTCACGCTTGACGACAAACCTGTTTCACCAGAAGAAGCCAGGAGTGGCATCAGGATCTCAACCTGATGCCATTGGGTTGGGGTTGGCTAATTGCGGGCTTGCCCCGCGATGGCTGTGAAAGTCAGGTACGGAATCGAGCCACCAGGCCGTTCAAGTCCACCGCCAGGCGCGACAGCTCGGCACTCGCCGCGCTGGTCTGATGCGCCCCGGTAGCACTCTGCACCGACAGGTCGTTGATGTTCACCAGGTTGCGGTCGACCTCGCGGGCCACCTGGGCCTGCTCCTCGGCGGCGCTGGCGATTACCAGGTTGCGCTCGTTGATCTGCGCCACCGCGCCGGCGATGGTGTCCAGCGCCAGGCCCGCGCCACGGGCGATGTTCAGGGTCGACTCGGCGCGTTCGGTGCTGGTGCGCATCGAGTCCACGGCCTGTTCGGTACCGCCCTGGATGCTGCCGATCATCCGCTCGATCTCGCTGGTGGACTGCTGGGTACGATGGGCCAGGGCGCGTACTTCGTCAGCGACCACGGCGAAGCCACGGCCAGCCTCACCGGCGCGGGCGGCCTCGATGGCGGCGTTGAGCGCCAGCAGGTTGGTCTGGTCGGCCAGGCCGCGGATCACGTCGAGCACCTTGCCGATATCACGGGACTGCTCGGCCAGCTGGCTGATCAGCTTGGCGGTGGCCTGCACGTCGCCGCTCATGCGCTCGATGGCGCCCACGGTCTCCATCACCAGGTCGCGGCCATCGCCAGCCGAACGGCTGGCCTCGCCGGAGGCTTCGGAAGTGCTCACAGCATTGCGCGCGACTTCTTCGACGGCGCTGGTCATCTCAGTAACGGCAGTGGCGGCCTGCTCGATCTCGTTGTTCTGCTGCTGCAGGCCACGGGCGCTTTCGTCGGTGACGCTGTTCAGCTCCTCGGCGGCGGAGGCCAGCTGGGTGGCTGAGCCGGCGATCAGCTGCAGGGTGTCGCGCAGCTTGTCCTGCATCTTGGCCATGGCCTGCAGCAGGCGCGCGGCCTCGTCGGTGCCGTCGGGGCGAATGCTATGGGTGAGGTCGCCTTCGGCGATCTGCTCGGCGGCCTTGAGCGCTTCCTCGATGGGCTTGACGATGCTGCGGGTCAGCAGGAAGGCGAACAGCAGGGTCAGCACGGTGGCGGCGACCAGCAGGCCGATCACCAGGGCGAAGGCGCCGGCGTACTGGCTGGCGGCGGCGGCGTTGGTGTCGGCGGTCTGGTCGGTGTTGATGCGCACCAGGGTGTCCATGACCTTGTTGATCTGCTCGGAGTTGGCCAGCAGGTCGCTGTTGAGCAGGTCGCGCAGGGCATCCAGGTCGCCGGCCTGGCTCAGGCTGCGCATGCGCGCCTCGAGCTGGCGGTATTGGTTGAGCAACTGGCCATATTGGTCGAACGCGGCCTTCTCGTCAGTGGCGGTGACCAGCGGTTCATAGATGCTGCGGGCCTTGTCGATTTGCGCATTGCGCTCGTCGAGCAGGCGCAGGGTCTCCTGCTGGGTGGCCGGTTCGCGGTTGAGCAGCAGGCGGTAGGAGAGGGTGCGCAGGCGCAGGTTCAGCGCGGTCAGTTCGTCGAGGGTCTTGATGCTGGGCACGCTGATTTCTTCGATGGTCACGCCGGCCTGGCGAATGTTGCCCATCTGGATCAGCGAGAAGATACCCAGGCCAAGCATCAGCACGCCGATCACGGCGAAACCGAGCAACGCACGGGGCGCGATATTCATATTGCGTAGGGACATGGAGGCGGTTTCCAAGGCAGATGAGGTGCCGCGATCCATGCGACTGAGAGTGACCTGCCGAGCTATCGGTCGTGACCGGCGAGTCTTGAGGCCGAAATGATGAAACTGTGAGCCAGCTATCTATTTTCCTGACCAGCGGTTGATCCAGGTCGGAACAAGGCGGGGGTTGGCCTGTCAACCTGACCGGGTAAACACTTCCTGAATCCTATATTTAATGGCGGGGGCGCAGGTTTTTCCTTATCGTGTGCGCCCTCTGCAACAACCCGAGATAGACGCATGTTGGAAACTTCCCTGAATCAACTCGAGCAACTGGTCAGCGACCTGATGCACAAGAACGCCCAGCTGACCGAACAGAACACCAGCCTCAGCCAGGAACTGGCCCAGGCCAAGGAAGAGAACGACAGCCTGCAGTTGTCCCTGATGGAACAGGAAGAGAAGCACGGCGCCACCGCCGCCCGCATCCAGGCTCTGGTCGAGCGCGCCAGCGCAGGTGTCGTGAACGCATGAGACTGCACGCGCAGCCGGTCAACGTCGTGTCGATCCTAGGCAACGACTATTCGCTCAAGGCGCCTGAAGGCCAGGAAGAAACCCTCTCCCAGGCCGTGCGCATGCTCAACGTTGCCTTGGCTGAAACCAAGCGTAACTACCCGACCCTGATCGGCGACAAGCTGCTGGTGCTGGCGGCCTTGAACCTGTGCTCCAAGCAGATCGAACTGCAGCGCGAGCACGCCCAGACCCTCGAGCGCACCCAGGCGCAGATCGATGCTACGGTCGACGCCATAAGCCGGACCATCAGCGACCAGTAAAACGTTCACGCATTCCCTGTGGGAGCGGGTTTACCTGCGAAGACGTCGGTTAAGCCATCATTGTCTTCGCGGGTAAACCCGCTCCCACAGATGCTTTGTGCTGTCGCAGATTGCTGGAATAACTGGATACTTAAGTGTATACACTTCCCGAAAAACAATAATTATCGGGGAGCAAGGGCATGCTTATCTGGCGGCGAAGCATCCAGTGGCAATTGATCGCAAGCATGGGCGCCGCCCTGCTGGCGAGCATCCTGGTGGTGGTGGCGATCTACACGGTGGCACTCAACCGCCTCACCGAACGCTACCTGGTCGACACGGCGCTGCCGGCCAGCGTCGAGGCCATCCGCAACGATATCGAGCGCATGCTCGGCCAACCGCTGGTGGCCGCGGCGGACATCGCCGGCAACACCCTGCTGCGCGACTGGCTGGCCGCCGGCGAAGACCCTGGCGAACTGCCGCGCTTCATCGAATACCTCGACACCGCCAAGCAGCGCAACCGCGCCTTCACCACCCTGTTCGCCTCCACCAGCACCGGCCACTACTACAACGAGAAGGGGCTGGACCGCACCCTCAGCCGCGCCAACCCCAAGGACAAGTGGTTCTACGGCTACATCGACAGCGGCGCCGAGCGCCTGATCAACATCGATATCGACGGCTCCACCGGCGAGCTGGCGCTGTTCATCGACTATCGGGTCGAGAAGGACGGCCAGTTGGTCGGCGTGGCCGGCATGGGCTTGCGCATGACCGAACTGTCGAAGTTGATCCACGACTTCAGTTTCGGTGAGCACGGCAAAGTGTTCCTGGTGCGCAATGACGGCCTGATCCAGGTTCACCCCGACCAGCAGTTCAGCGGCAAGCGCCAGCTCGCCGAGCAGTTGGATGGCGAGGCGGCCAAGGCCGTGCTGGTGGGGGGCGAAGGCCTGCGCAGCAGCCGTTTCCAGCGTGACGGCGAGGACTACCTGGCCCTGGGCTTGCCGCTACGCGACCTGAACTGGACGCTGGTGGCCGAGGTGCCGGAGGCTGAGATCTACGCCCAGGCACGCCAGGCCATCTGGCAGACCTGCCTGATCGGCGGTGCGGTGGCGCTGCTGTCGCTGGTGCTGGTGGTATGGCTGGCCCGTGGCTTGGTGCGGCCCATCCGCCAGGTCACCGCGGCGCTGGTGCAGATCGGCAGTGGCGCGGGCGACCTCAGCCATCGCCTGGACGATGCGCGCCAGGATGAGCTGGGCGACCTGGCCCGTGGTTTCAACCGCTTCCTCGACAGCCAGCGCGAGCTGATCGGCGAAGTGTTGCGTACCACCGAGCGCCTGCACCTGTCGGTGGAGCAGGTGACCCAGGTGGTGGACAACACCGCCGAGCGCTCGGGCCGCCAGCAGGAAATGACCGAAATGGTCGCCACCGCCGTGCACGAGATGGGCCTGACGGTGCAAGACATCGCGCAGAACGCCGGCTCCGCCGCCCACGCCTCGCAGTCGGCGCGCGACGAGGCGTTGCAGGCGCGGGAGGTGGTGCGCCGTTCGATCGACAATATCGAAGGTATGTCCGGGGAAATCGGCCGTGCCGCCGAGGCGGTCACGCAACTGGCCGACGAAGTCGCCTCGATCGACGAGGTGCTGGCGGTGATCCGCGGCATTTCCGAACAGACCAACCTGCTGGCGCTCAATGCCGCCATCGAAGCGGCCCGTGCCGGTGAGATGGGCCGGGGTTTTGCCGTGGTGGCGGACGAAGTACGTACCCTGGCGCGGCGCACCCAGCTTTCCACCGACGAAGTGCAGCAGATGATCCAGCGTCTCAAGCACGGTGCCGGCACGGCGGTGGCGTCGATGCAGGCCGGGCGCGAAGCAACGGGCAATGGTGTCGACTCGAGCCAGCGCACCGGGGCTTCGCTGGGGGCGATCACCGACCAGGTCGAGCGCATCAGTGGGATGAACGAGCAGGTGGCCACGGCGACCGAGCAGCAGTCGGCGGTGACCGAGGAGATCAACCGTACGGTGCAGGGCATTTCCGACCTGGCGCGGCAGACGGCCAGCGAAGTGCAGGGGTGCCGCGAGCAATGCCAGGCATTGCGTGGGTTGGCCGATGACCTGGCGCGGCAGATGGGTGGGTTCAGGCTTTAGATGGGTGTTGGATTGTTCGCGGGTAAACCCGCTCCCACAGGTTGGTCACTGCCCTTGAAGACGGTGCCGGATCTGTGGGAGCGGGTTTACCCGCGAAAGCGTTCGGTCAGGCAGCAAAGATGGCGCGGATATCCGCCGCCAGTTCACGCACCCGCGCTTCCTGGGTGTCCCACGAGCACATGAACCGCGCGCCGCCGCTGCCGATGAAGGTATAGAAACGCCAGCCCTTGCTGCGCAGCGCCTCCAGCGCATGCTCCGGCATCTGCAGGAACACCCCGTTGGCCTCCACCGGGAACATCAGTTCCACCCCTGGCAGGTCACCCACCAGCGACGCCAGCAATTGCGCGCAGTGGTTGGCATGCTGGCCATGGCGCAACCAGGCGCCATCTTCCAGCAGCCCGACCCACGGCGCCGACAGGAAGCGCATCTTCGAGGCCAGTTGCCCGGCCTGCTTGCAGCGGTAGTCGAAGTCCTCGGCCAGGTCGCGGTTGAAGAACAGGATCGCCTCGCCCACCGCCATGCCGTTCTTGGTGCCGCCGAAGCACAGCACATCGACCCCGGCCTTCCAGGTCAGCTCCGCAGGGCTGCAACCGAGGAACGCGCAGGCATTGCTGAAGCGCGCGCCGTCCATGTGCAGGTTCAGGCCCAATTCCTTGCAGGTGGCGCTGATCGCCTTGAGCTCGTCGGGGCGGTACACCGTGCCCACCTCGGTAGCCTGGGTGAGGGTCACCACGCGTGGCTTGGGGTAGTGGATGTCCTGGCGTTTGAGTGCCACTTCGCGGATCGATTGCGGCGTCAGCTTGCCGTTGACGCTGGGCGCGGTCAGCAATTTGGAACCGTTGGAAAAAAACTCCGGCGCGCCGCATTCGTCGGTCTCGACGTGGGCGGTCTCGGAGCAGATCACGCTGTGGTAGCTCTGGCACAGCGAGGCCAGGGCCAGGGAGTTGGCGGCGGTGCCGTTGAAGGCAAAGAACACCTCGCAGTCGGTTTCGAACAGCTTGCGGAAGTACTCGGCGGCGCGTTCGGTCCACTGGTCGTCGCCGTAGGCGCGTTCATGGCCCTGGTTGGCCTTTTCCATGGCGGCCCAGGCTTCGGGGCAGATACCGGAATAGTTGTCGCTGGCGAATTGCTGGTTGTTGTTGGTCATGACGCCTGTCCTTTTGTACGACGCAGGATCGCACTCTAAACCATCGATTTGGCGGTTGCCTATACAGGCCCGGGCTTGTGTCACCTGTGCCGGCCTCTTCGCGGGTAAACCCGCTCCCACAGGGTGTGGCGCAATCCCTGTGGGAGCGGGTTTACCCGCGAAGAGGCCGGCACAGACAAACCCAGCAGCCAATGTCGTAAACGCGCCATTGCAAGGCGCGCGCAGGCATCTGTGCCCCCCGGCCCGGCCATACCATCGCTGCAAAGGGTGAGAAGACCCTCACTAGACAAGAAACGATCGCTGCCGGGAGATACACGATGTTCAGCAAGCAAGACCAGATCCAGGGTTACGACGACGCACTGCTGGCGGCGATGAATGCCGAGGAGCAGCGCCAGGAAGATCACATCGAGCTGATCGCCTCGGAGAACTACACCAGCAAGCGCGTGATGCAGGCCCAGGGCAGCGGCCTGACCAACAAGTACGCCGAGGGCTACCCGGGCAAGCGCTACTATGGTGGCTGCGAGCACGTCGACAAGGTAGAAGCGCTGGCCATCGAGCGCGCCAAGCAGCTGTTCGGCGCCGACTACGCCAACGTCCAGCCGCACTCCGGCTCTTCGGCCAATAGCGCCGTCTACCTGGCCCTGCTGCAAGCCGGCGACACCATCCTGGGCATGAGCCTGGCCCACGGCGGCCACCTGACCCACGGTGCCAAGGTGTCGTCCTCGGGCAAGCTGTACAACGCCGTTCAATACGGTATCGACACCAATACCGGCCTGATCGACTACGACGAAGTCGAGCGCCTGGCCGTCGAGCACAAACCCAAGATGATCGTTGCCGGTTTCTCGGCCTACTCGAAGACCCTCGATTTCCCACGCTTCCGCCAGATCGCCGATAAAGTCGGCGCGCTGCTGTTCGTCGACATGGCCCACGTCGCCGGCCTGGTCGCCGCTGGCCTGTACCCGAACCCGATCCCCTTCGCCGACGTGGTCACCACCACCACCCACAAGACCCTGCGCGGCCCGCGTGGTGGGCTGATCCTGGCCAAGAGCAACGAAGAGATCGAGAAGAAGCTCAACGCCGCCGTGTTCCCCGGCGCCCAGGGCGGCCCGCTGATGCACGTGATCGCCGCCAAGGCGGTGTGCTTCAAGGAAGCGCTGGAGCCTGGCTTCAAGGCCTACCAGAAGCAGGTCATCGAAAACGCCCAGGCGATGGCCCAGGTGTTCATCGAGCGCGGCTACGACGTGGTCTCCGGCGGCACCGACAACCACCTGTTCCTGGTCAGCCTGATCCGTCAGGGCCTGACCGGCAAGGACGCCGACGCCGCCTTGGGTCGCGCCCATATCACCGTCAACAAGAACGCCGTGCCCAACGACCCGCAGTCGCCGTTCGTCACCTCGGGCCTGCGCATCGGCACCCCGGCCGTCACCACCCGCGGCTTCAAGGTCGCCCAGTGCGTTGCGCTGGCGGGCTGGATCTGCGATGTGCTGGACAACCTGGGCGACGCCGATGTCGAGGCCGATGTGGCCAAGAACGTCGCCGCGCTGTGCGCCGACTTCCCGGTCTACCGCTGAGTGGAGCAGAACACCATGCAACGTTATTCGGGCTTCGGCCTCTTCAAGCACTCCCTCAGCCACCACGAGAACTGGCAGCGCATGTGGCGCACGCCAACGCCGAAAAAGGTCTACGACGTAGTCATCGTCGGCGGTGGCGGCCATGGCCTGGCCACTGCCTATTACCTGGCCAAGGAACACGGCATCACCAATGTCGCGGTGATCGAGAAGGGCTACCTGGGCGGCGGCAACACCGCCCGCAACACCACCATCGTGCGTTCCAACTACCTGTGGGACGAGTCGGCGCACTTGTATGAACACGCCATGAAACTGTGGGAAGGGCTGTCGCAGGACATCAACTACAACGTGATGTTCTCCCAGCGCGGCGTGTACAACCTGTGCCATACCCTGCAGGACATCCGTGACTCCGAGCGCCGGGTCAACGCCAACCGCCTCAACGGCGTCGACGGCGAGCTGATCCGCACCGAGCAGGTCGCGGCCGAGATCCCTTACTTGGACTGCTCGAAGAACACCCGCTATCCGATCCTCGGCGCTACCGTGCAACGGCGTGGCGGCGTGGCGCGTCACGACGCCGTGGCCTGGGGCTTTGCCCGTGCCGCCGACGCCCTGGGCGTGGACCTGATCCAGCAGACCGAAGTGATCGGCTTCCGTAAAGAGAATGGCGCCGTGATTGGCGTCGAGACCAACAAGGGCTTCATCGGCGCCAAGCGCGTCGGCGTGGTCACCGCCGGTAACTCCGGGCACATGGCCAAGCTGGCCGGCTTCCGCCTGCCGTTGGAATCGCACCCGTTGCAGGCACTGGTATCGGAGCCGATCAAACCGATCATCGACAGCGTGATCATGTCCAACGCCGTGCACGGCTATATCAGCCAGTCCGACAAGGGCGACCTGGTGATCGGCGCCGGTATCGACGGCTGGGTCGGTTACGGCCAGCGCGGTTCCTACCCGATCATCGAGCACACCCTGCAGGCGATCGTCGAGATGTTCCCGATCCTCTCCCGCGTGCGCATGAACCGCCAGTGGGGCGGCATCGTCGATACCACCCCGGATGCCTGCCCGATCATCTCCAAGACCCCGGTGAAGAACATGTTCTTCAACTGCGGCTGGGGCACCGGCGGCTTCAAGGCCACCCCGGGCTCGGGCAACGTCTTCGCTGCGAGCCTGGCCAAGGGCGAGATGCACCCGCTGGCCGCGCCTTTCTCCATCGACCGTTTCTACAACGGTGCGCTGATCGACGAACACGGCGCCGCTGCCGTCGCCCACTGACCCGGAGACAACCGTCATGTTGCAAATCTTCTGTCCCCACTGCGGCGAGCTGCGTTCCGAGGAAGAATTCCACGCGTCGGGCCAGGCGCACATCGCCCGCCCGCTGGACCCTGCCGCCTGCTCCGACGAGGAGTGGGGCACCTACATGTTCTTCCGCGACAACCCGCGCGGCATCCACCACGAGCTGTGGGACCACGTCGCCGGTTGCCGCCAGTACTTCAACGTCACCCGCGACACCGTGACCTACGAAATCCTGGAAACCTACAAGATCGGCGAGAAGCCGCAGGTTACCGCCGCCTCGAAACAGAGCACCGCGCCAGCGACCGCCAAGGGCCAAGGGGAAAAAGTATGAGCCAGACCTATCGCCTCGCCAGCGGCGGCCGTATCGACCGCAGCAAGGTGCTGAACTTCACCTTCAACGGCAAGACCTACCAGGGCTACGCCGGCGACAGCCTGGCCGCCGCGCTGCTGGCCAACGGCGTGGATATCGTCGGGCGCAGCTTCAAGTACTCGCGTCCGCGCGGGATCATCGCCGCCGGCACCGAGGAGCCGAACGCAATCCTGCAGATCGGCGCCAGCGAAGCCACCCAGATCCCCAACGTGCGCGCCACCCAGCAGGCCCTGTATGCCGGCCTGGTGGCCACCAGCACCAACGGCTGGCCGAACGTCAACAACGACATGATGGGCATCATCGGCAAGGTCGGCGGCAACATGATGCCGCCCGGGTTCTACTACAAGACCTTCATGTACCCCAAGTCGTTCTGGATGACCTACGAGAAGTACATCCGCAAGGCGGCGGGCCTGGGCCGCGCGCCGTTGCAGAACGACCCGGACAGCTACGACTACATGAACCAGCACTGCGATGTGCTGATCGTCGGTGCCGGCCCTGCCGGCCTGGCCGCCGCGTTGGCCGCTGCCCGCAGCGGTGCCCGGGTGATCCTGGCGGATGAGCAGGAAGAATTCGGCGGCACCTTGCTCGACAGCCGCGAAACCCTCGATGGCAAACCAGCCGCCGATTGGGTCAACGCCGTCGTTGCCGAGCTGGAGTCGTTGCCGGAAGTCACCCTGCTGCCGCGCAGCACGGTCAACGGCTACCACGATCACAACTTCCTCACCATTCACGAGCGCCTCACCGACCACCTCGGCGACCGTGCGCCGATTGGCCAGGTGCGCCAACGCGTGCACCGTGTACGTGCCAATCGTGTGGTACTGGCCGCCGGCGCCCATGAGCGTCCGCTGGTGTACGGCAACAACGACCTGCCGGGTAACATGCTGGCCGGTGCGGTCTCGACTTATGTGCGCCGCTACGGCGTGGCGCCGGGCCGCAAGCTGGTGCTGTCGACCAACAACGACCACGCCTACCGCTGCGCGCTGGACTGGCACGACGCTGGCCTGCAAGTCGTCGCCATCGCTGACGCCCGGCACAACCCACGTGGCTCGCTGGTCGAGGAAGCCCGCGCCAAAGGTATCCGCATCCTCACCTCCAGCGCCGTGATCGAGGCCAAGGGCAGCAAGCACGTCACCGGCGCCCGCGTGGCCGCCATCGATGTGCAGGCGCACAAGGTCACCAGCCCGGGGGAAACCCTCGAGTGCGATCTGATCGCGACTTCCGGCGGCTACAGCCCGGTCGTGCACCTGGCCTCGCACCTGGGCGGTCGCCCGGTGTGGCGTGAAGACATCCTCGGCTTCGTGCCGGGCGACGCGCCGCAGAAACGCGTGTGCGTCGGCGGCGTGAACGGCGTCTATGCCCTGGGCGATGTGATCGCCGACGGCTTCGAAGGCGGCGTGCGCGCGGCCACCGAGGCCGGCTTCAAGGCCAGCGCCGGCACCCTGCCGAAAACCCTGGCGCGCAAGGAAGAGGCCACTGTGGCACTGTTCCAGGTGCCCCACGACAAAGGCACCGCCCGTGCGCCCAAGCAGTTCGTCGACCAGCAGAACGACGTCACCGCCGCCGCCATCGAGCTGGCCACCCGCGAGGGCTTCGAGTCGGTCGAGCACGTCAAGCGCTACACCGCGCTGGGCTTCGGCACCGACCAAGGCAAGCTGGGCAACATCAACGGCCTGGCCATCGCCGCGCGTTCGCTCGGGATCGGCATCCCGGAAATGGGCACCACCATGTTCCGCCCCAACTACACGCCGGTGACCTTCGGCGCGGTAGCGGGCCGGCACTGTGGCCATCTGTTCGAACCGGTGCGCTTCACTGCGCTGCATGCCTGGCACCTCAAGAATGGCGCCGAGTTCGAGGACGTCGGCCAGTGGAAGCGTCCGTGGTACTTCCCCAAGCCCGGCGAAGATATCCACACCGCCGTGGCCCGCGAGTGCAAGGCCGTGCGTGACAGCGTCGGCCTGCTGGACGCCTCGACCCTGGGCAAGATCGACATCCAGGGCCCGGACGCGCGCGAATTCCTCAACCGCATCTACACCAACGCCTGGACCAAGCTCGACGTGGGCAAGGCCCGCTACGGCCTGATGTGCAAGGAAGACGGCATGGTCTTCGACGACGGCGTCACCGCCTGCGTCGGCGACAACCACTTCATCATGACCACCACCACCGGCGGCGCCGCCCGCGTGCTGCAGTGGCTGGAGCTGTACCACCAGACCGAATGGCCCGAGATGAAGGTGTACTTCACCTCGGTCACCGACCACTGGGCGACCATGACCCTGTCTGGTCCCAACAGCCGCAAGCTGCTGGCCGAGGTCAGCGACATCGACCTGGACAAGGACGGCTTCCCGTTCATGAGCTGGAAGGAAGGCCTGGTTGGCGGCGTGCCGGCGCGGGTGTTCCGTATCTCGTTCACCGGCGAGCTGTCGTACGAGATCAACGTCCAGGCCAACTACGCCATGGGCGTGCTGGAGCAGATCGTCGAGGCGGGCAAGCAATACAACCTGACTCCGTACGGCACCGAGACCATGCACGTGCTGCGCGCCGAGAAGGGCTTCATCATCGTCGGCCAGGACACCGACGGCTCGATGACCCCGGACGACCTCAACATGAGCTGGTGTGTGGGCCGTAACAAGGCCTTCTCGTGGATCGGCCTGCGCGGCATGAACCGCGAGGACACCACCCGCGAGAACCGCAAGCAGCTGGTGGGCCTCAAGCCGGTGGACCCGAACGTGTGGCTGCCTGAGGGCGCCCAGTTGGTGTTCGATCCCAAGCAGCCGATCCCGATGGACATGGTCGGCCATGTCACCTCCAGCTACGCGGCCAACTCCCTGGGCTATTCGTTCGCCATGGGCGTGGTCAAGGGCGGCCTCAAGCGCCTGGGTGAGCGGGTGTATTCGCCGCAGGCCGACGGCAGCGTGATCGAGGCCGAGATCGTGTCTTCGGTGTTCTTCGATCCGAAGGGTGAACGGCAGAACGTCTAAGGCTTCAGGCTGGTACACGGTGCCAAGTTGGTAATGAGGTCCCTGTGGGAGCGGGTTCACCCGCGAAGAGGGCGGTGAATCCACCATCGCATTCGCGGGCAAGCCCGCTCCCACAGGATGGCCATACCCCGCAGGCATCGTGGTCGACCCACAGAATTCAAGGCAGGTAACAAATGAGCGCTATCAACGTCTTCCAGCAAAACCCAGGCTCCGATGCCAAGGCCCAGTCGCCGCTGCACCACGCCGACCTGGCCAGCCTGGTCGGCAAGGGCCGCAAGAACGCAGGCGTGACCCTGCGTGAAAAGAAATTCCTCGGCCACCTGACCCTGCGTGGCGACGGTCACGACCCGGCCTTCGCCGGCGCCGTGCACAAGGCCCTGGGCCTGGAGCTACCGGTGGCCTTGACCGTGGTCGCCAACGGCGAGATGTCGTTGCAGTGGATCGGGCCGGACGAATACTTGCTGATCGTTCCTGGCGGCCAGGAGTTCGCCGTCGAGCAGAAGCTGCGCGACGCCCTCGACGGCCAGCACGTCCAGGTGGTCAACGTCAGCGGCGGGCAGACCCTGCTCGAACTGCGTGGCGCCAACGTGCGCGACGTGCTGATGAAGTCCACCAGCTATGATGTGCATCCGAACAACTTCCCGGTCGGCAAGGCCGTCGGTACCGTGTTCGCCAAGTCGCAACTGGTGATCCGCCGCACCGCCGAGGATACCTGGGAGTTGGTGATCCGCCGCAGCTTCTCCGATTACTGGTGGCTGTGGTTGCAGGACGCGTCGGCCGAGTACGGCCTGGCCATCGAAGCCTAAGGAGCATTACCCATGAGTCGGGCACCGGACACCTGGATTCTCACTGCCGACTGCCCGAGCATGCTCGGCACGGTCGATGTGGTGACGCGGCACCTCTACGAGCAGCGCTGCTACGTCACCGAGCACCATTCCTTCGATGACCGGTTGTCGGGACGGTTCTTCATTCGCGTGGAGTTTCGTGCCCCGGACGGCTTCGATGAAGACGCCTTCCGCACAGGCCTGGCCGAGCGCAGCGAAGCCTTCGGCATGGCTTTCGAGCTGACCGCGCCCAACCACCGCCCCAAGGTGGTGATCATGGTGTCCAAGGCCGACCACTGCCTGAACGACCTGCTGTACCGCCAGCGCATCGGCCAGCTGGCCATGGACGTGGTCGCGGTGGTGTCCAACCATCCTGACCTAGAGCCTCTGGCGCACTGGCACAAGATTCCCTACTACCACTTCGCCCTCGACCCCAACGACAAGCCAGGGCAAGAGCGCAAGGTGTTGCAGGTGATCGAGCAGAGCGGTGCCGAGCTGGTGATTCTTGCCCGCTACATGCAGGTGCTGTCGCCGGAGCTGTGCCGACGGCTGGACGGCTGGGCGATCAACATCCACCACTCGCTGCTGCCGGGGTTCAAGGGCGCCAAGCCGTATCACCAGGCCTACAACAAGGGCGTGAAGATGGTTGGCGCCACGGCGCACTACATCAACAACGACCTGGATGAAGGGCCGATCATCGCCCAGGGCGTGGAGGTGGTGGACCACGCCCACTACCCCGAGGACCTGATCGCCAAGGGGCGTGATATCGAGTGCCTGACCCTGGCGCGGGCGGTGGGGTATCACATCGAGCGGCGGGTGTTTCTTAACGCCAATCGCACAGTAGTTCTCTAGCGCCCGCACTGGCCCTTTCGCGGGTAAACCCGCTCCCACAGGGATCGCCACTGCATCAAGCACTGTGGGTCCCTGTGGGAGCGGGTTTACCCGCGAATGGGCCAGCACATTTTTACCTGCCGTGAACAGGCATCTGCCTGTCGCATCCAGTCACCGCCCCACCGCTCATCCAGCCCACAATCCCCCTCATTCCAGTAACACAGGCCGCCCACGGATATGGCGGCGCTTTCCACCACCGCTGCATAAATACAAATCAAGCGAGGTAAGAGCATGTCTGGTAACCGTGGAGTGGTGTATCTCGGCGCGGGCAAGGTCGAGGTGCAGAAAATCGACTACCCCAAGATGCAGGACCCGCGCGGCAAGAAGATCGAGCACGGAGTCATCCTCAAGGTGGTCTCCACCAACATCTGCGGCTCCGACCAGCACATGGTCCGCGGCCGCACCACCGCCCAGGTCGGCCTGGTATTGGGCCACGAAATCACCGGTGAAATCGTCGAAATGGGCCGTGACGTCGAACGCCTGAAGATCGGCGACCTGGTGTCGGTACCCTTCAACGTCGCCTGCGGCCGCTGCCGCTCGTGCAAAGAGATGCACACGGGTGTCTGCCTCACCGTCAACCCGGCCCGCGCCGGTGGCGCCTACGGCTATGTCGACATGGGCGACTGGACCGGCGGCCAGGCCGAGTACGTGCTGGTGCCCTACGCCGACTTCAACCTGCTGAAACTGCCTGACCGCGACAAGGCCATGGAGAAGATCCGCGACCTGACCTGCCTGTCCGACATCCTGCCGACCGGCTACCACGGCGCCGTCACCGCGGGTGTCGGCCCGGGTAGCACGGTCTATGTTGCCGGAGCTGGCCCGGTAGGCCTGGCCGCCGCTGCTTCCGCGCGCTTGCTGGGTGCTGCCTGCGTGATCGTCGGCGACTTGAACCCGCTGCGCCTGGCTCACGCCAAGTCGCAAGGTTTCGAGGTGGTCGATCTGTCCAAGGACACCCCGTTGCACGAGCAGATCATCGACATCCTCGGCGAGCCGGAAGTGGACTGCGCCGTCGACGCGGTGGGTTTCGAGGCTCGTGGACACGGCCATGAGGGCGCCAAGCATGAAGCCCCGGCCACCGTGCTCAACTCGCTGATGCAGGTGACCCGCGTGGCCGGCAAGATCGGTATCCCCGGCCTGTATGTGACCGAAGACCCGGGCGCGGTGGATGCCGCCGCCAAGATCGGTGCCCTGAGCATCCGTTTCGGCCTGGGCTGGGCCAAGTCGCACAGCTTCCACACCGGCCAGACCCCGACCATGAAGTACAACCGCCAGCTGATGCAGGCGATCATGTGGGATCGCATCAACATTGCCGAGGTGGTGGGCGTGCAGGTGATCAGCCTGGACCAGGCGCCGGAAGGCTATGGCGAGTTCGACGCGGGCGTGCCGAAGAAATTCGTGATCGACCCGCACAAGACCTTTAGCGCGGTGTGAATGAGGGAAACGCCCCGACAAGGGGCGTTTCTTCAGGGCCGTATGGTTTGGTATCGGGTGCAATATCGGCAGGGAAAGCGTTCAAGTACCTGAGAAGAGGCCGACCAGGCGGCGGGCGAAAGTGTCATTGTTTCGTAGTTCTTCCACTTTTGCATCGATCGCACTCCAATCGTCTTTTGTCAGTCTTAATACCTTTCGTGTAAATTCTTCTCGTGCTAGGTATATTTTGCGCTCTGTTTTCCGTTGTAGTTTCTCCGTTTCCCTGATGTATTGTTCCATGAGCGGTCTTTCTATTTCCCTTAGCGGTGAGTCAGTACTAATGCGGCCCTCTAGGGCTCGTTTACTGATATTGATAGTTTCGATCTGGATTTGCCTGGTTTTCTCAAGGCTTTCTATGCGCTTAAAGGGTTTTACGATTTCCTCTGGCAGCGCAGATATAGGTGTTGTTTTGAGTTTTTGTATTGCTTCTTCTCGAGTCGGTACAAACTTACCGGGAGCGTCTATCTCATAAATTGTTGGTAACTTATTCTGGGGAAACCAAGTGCCTGACTTCTTTCGCTCGTTTCCCGACAGATCTTGCCAGTTGACCGGATCCTGTTCGCAATAAGCATACGCATTGATTCCTCCCATGCCAAACGGACTCCAAGCATCTGGCGAGTGAAAACGCATCAGGACAGGATTGTAGGCGCGTTTGCCATTGCCCAATAGATAGAGGCCTGCGGCCTCCAATATCTGTGCAGTGAGTCCCGGCAACGGATATTTTTCCAGGGTGCTGCTGAAGCCAAACGGCGAGTAGGTAAGCACGTCACGGTTCCCAGCAACCTGACGTGTAATCACCGACCGTTGGTTGTCCAAACCCAATAATACTGCCGCGGAACGTGATGCATTGGCCTTCAACATACGCCACCTGCGCAAGATCATCGACGGATTAGATTGTGCGCTAATCCCAAACGAGGGCAACTGACAAAAATACTAGCTATTAAGAATGGCAGCAGTTCGTAAAATATCGGTCAAGCTGATTGCCCAGGGCAGAGATACCTGCTGATGAACGTGCAGTCACCCTCGGCAATTGGTTCGGAACAAACCTCCGTCATCCCAGTCCAACCCTCGTTTCCCGGCCATTCCGGCCGACCGAGGTCCCTCCCGATGAAAGCACTCACCCTGGCAACCCTGATGACCCTGGCCGCAAGCCCGGTGTTCGCCTTCAACCTTAGCGACGTCGCCAATGCGGTGTCTGCCGCGCAAAGCCCGCAGCAGAATGGCCAGGTCCAGGCGCCCGCCGCCCAGGCAAACCTGCTCAACACCCTGGGCAGCGAATTGAAGATCACCCCCGAGCAGGCCGTTGGCGGTGCTGGGGCGATGCTGGGGCTGGCACGCAACAACCTGAGCAGCGATGACTATGGCCAGCTGAGCAAGGCGGTGCCGGGCCTGGACCTGCTGTCCGGTGCCAATGGTTTGGGCGGCCTGAGTGGCTTGGGGCAGTTGCTGGGCAACGACAAGACTGCCCCGGCGTTGAGCAACGCCCTGGGCAACCAGGTGCAGAACCGGGGCGACCTGGACAATGCGTTCAAGGCACTGGGCATGGATACCGGCATGATCGGCCAGTTCGCGCCGTTGATCCTGCAGTACCTGGGGCAGCAGGGGATTGCCGGGTCGTTGCTGCAGAATCTGGGGAGCTTGTGGGCGACGCCGGCAGTGGCCGCGCCGTCGGTGTGATTCAATGCCGGCCTCTTCGCGGGCAAGCCCGCTCCCACAGAGGCCAGTGCAATCCCTGTGGGAGCGGGCTTGCCCGCGAAGAGGCCGGAACAGGATCAGCGCATCTCGGCGCGCAGCTCCTCGATCCGCTGGTCCTTGTCCAGCCACAGCTGGTTGACCCAGGCCTGCACGGTCTGGCGGAACGCCGGGTCGTTCTCGTAGTCGCCTTCGCTCAACGCCGGATCCAGCTCGCGCACGCGGATATCGATGATCACCCGGCTGATGCTGCCGTTGAGCAGGTCCCAGAACCCCGGGGCCTTGTTGCCCGGGTAGACGATGGTCACGTCCAGCAGCGCATCGAGTTGCTCGCCCAGCGCCGCCAGCACGAAGGCCACGCCGCCGGCCTTGGGCTTGAGCAGGTGGCGATAGGGCGATTGCTGTTCCTGGCGCTTGGCCTCGGTGAAGCGGGTGCCTTCCAGGTAGTTGACCACGGTCACCGGCTGGCGCTTGAACAGCTCGCAGGCGGCCTTGGTGATCTCCAGGTCCTTGCCCTTGAGCTCGGGGTGCTTCTCCAGGAACGCCTTGCTGTAGCGCTTCATGAACGGGTAGTCGAGCCCCCACCAGGCCAGGCCCAGCAACGGTACCCAGATCAGCTCTTTCTTGAGGAAGAACTTGAAGAACGGCACGCGGCGGTTGAGGCTTTCGATCAGCGCGGGGATATCGACCCAGGTCTGGTGGTTGCTGACGCACAGGTACGATGTGTCCTTGCGCAGCGTGTCGACTCCACGGATGTCCCATTGGGTCGGGATGCACAGGGCGAAGATGGCCTTGTCGATTTCCGACCAGGTTTCGGCAACCCACATCACCGCGGCCGACGCGTAGTCGCGGCCACGGCCGGGCAACACCAGCTTGAGCAGGGCGAAGACCAGCAGCGGGCCGATCAGCACCAGGGTGTTGAGCAGCAGCAGGGTGAGGGTGAGGATGCCGGTCAGCAGGCGACGCATAGGGGAACTCTTGTTGTGTGAGGTAAACGGTTGGCAATGATAAGCAGGGCAGCGGCCTACGCCAAACGTCGTACGTCCATTAACTGGGACAAATGTTTCACATTGTGTTGTTTACCCTGTGACAACGAACCTATCCTGCCTGCGTAGTCTAAGCACTGTCCCAACTCAAGGAAGCCTTGCCCGTGAAATCCTTGCTTGCCCTGCTGTCCCTGCTGGCGCTGCCGGTCATGGCCGCCGAACCGACGATTTATGGTCGCTACGAGAACATCAAGCTGCCGGAAATCGGCCAGACCCTGGAAGCCAAGATGGACACCGGTGCCTGGACCGCCTCCTTGTCGGCCAAGGACATCGAGATGTTCACCCGTGACGGCAATGAGTGGGTACGCTTCCGCCTGGCTACCAAGGGCGCCAGCGACAAAGTCTACGAGCACGAAGTGTCGCGCATCAGCAAGATCAAGAACCGCGCCGAGGAAGATGACGAGGAAGAGGCGCCAGCGCTCTCCCATCGCCCGGTGATCGACCTGGAAATGTGCCTGGGCGACGTCAAGCGCACGGTGGAGGTCAACCTGGTCGACCGTAGCAACTTCCGTTACCCGCTGCTGATCGGCTCCAAGGCCCTGCGCAAGTTCAAGGCGGCGGTGGACCCGCGCGAGAAGTTCACGGCGGGCAATCCGGGCTGCTGATGCAGTAGCTGCAAGCTTCAAGCTTCAAGCCGCAAGCTGCAAGAAATGGCGGATCGGTGTAAGTTGCCGCGATCCGCTTTCACTTGAAGCTTGCAGCTTGAGGCTTGCCGCTCAGATGCCCCACATCCTCATCGTCGAAGACGAATCCGCCATCGCCGACACCCTGGTCTATGCCCTCCAGGCCGACGGCCACAGCACCGAATGGGTGAGCCTGGGCAGCGCCGCCGTCGAGCAGCAACGCCTGCGCCCGGCCGACCTGGTGATCCTCGACATCGGCCTGCCGGATATCAGCGGTTTCGAAACCTGTCGCCAGCTGCGCCGCTTCAGCGACGTGCCGGTGATGTTCCTCAGCGCCCGCGACGCCGAGATCGACCGGGTGCTGGGCCTGGAAATCGGTGCCGACGATTATGTGGTCAAGCCGTTCAGCCCTCGCGAGGTGGCCGCGCGGGTGCGGGCGATCCTCAAGCGCATGGCGCCCCGGCCCGAGCCGGTCGAGCCGGCATCGCCGTTCCAACTCGACACCCTGGCCATGCGCATCCTCTACCGCAACCAACCATTGACCCTGACCCGGCACGAGTTCCGCCTGCTGCAAAGCCTGCTCGAGCAGCCACGGCGGGTGTTCAGCCGCGAGCAGTTGCTCGACGGCCTCGGCGTGGCCTCGGATGTGGGCTACGAACGCACCATCGACAGCCATATCAAGAGCCTGCGGGCCAAGCTGCGCCAGGTGGCCGTGGACGCCGAGCCGATCCAGACCCACCGCGGCCTGGGCTACAGCTACAGCCCGGAACACGCCTGATGCGCCTGGGAATCCGGATCTTCCTGGTGTACTTCCTGTTCGTCGGGCTGGCGGGTTACTTCCTGCTCAACACCGTGCGCGAGCAGATTCGCCCGGTGGTGCGCCAGTCGTCCGAGGAGACCCTGGTCGACACCGCCAACCTGCTGGCGGAAATCCTGCGTGACGACGTCAAGCGTGGAACCCTGAGCCAGAGCCGCCTGGCCCAGGTGCTGACGGCCTATGGCGAGCGCCGCCCCAGCGCGCAGATCTGGGGGTTGGCGAAGAACCAGGTCAGCCACCGCATCTACGTGACCGACGCCAACGGCATTGTCTTGCTCGACTCCACTGGCCAGGACCTGGGCAAGGACTATTCACGCTGGAATGATGTCTACCTGACCTTGCGTGGCCAGTACGGCGCACGTTCGACGCGCAGCGACCCGGATGACGAGAACAGCTCGGTGATGCACGTGGCGGCGCCGATCCTTGATGAGGGCCGGATCATCGGTGTGGTCACGGTGGCCAAGCCCAACAGTTCGCTGCAGCCCTACATTGATCGTTCCGAGCAGCGCCTGTTGAGCCTCGGCCTAGGGCTGATCGTGCTCGGCCTGCTGGTGGGCGCGGCGCTGTCGTGGTGGCTGACCCGCTCGCTGCGCCGGCTCACCCACTATGCCCAGGCCGTCAGCGCGGGCGAGCGCGCGGCCTTGCCGCACTACAAGGGCGGCGAGCTGCTGCAACTGGCCACGGCGGTGGAGCGCATGCGCACGCAACTGGAGGGCAAGGCCTATGTCGAGCGCTATGTGCACACCCTCACCCATGAGCTGAAAAGCCCGCTGGCGGCGATACGCGGCGCTTGCGAGCTGCTGCAGGGCGAGATGCCGCACGAGCAGCGGGCGCGTTTCGCCGGCAACATCGAGCGTGAGAGCGAACGCTTGCAGCAGATGATCGAACGCCTGCTCAACCTGGCCCGGGTCGAGCAGATGCAGGCGCTGGAGGATGAACAACAGGTGCCGCTGGCGGCGCTGGTCGACGAATTGCTGCTGGCCCATGCCGCGCGAATCGACGCGGCAGGGGCGCAGGTACGCCAGGACATACCGGCCAGTGCCAGGCTGCTCTGCGACCCGTTCCTGATGCGCCAGGCCCTGGCCAACCTGTTGGACAACGCCCTGGATTTCACGCCGCAGCAAGGCGTGTTGACCTTTGCGCTGGAGATCGAGGGCGAGCGGGCAGCGCTGAGCCTGTGCAACCAGGGGCCGGCCATTCCCGACTATGCGCTGGAGCGGGTGAGCGAGCGATTCTATTCGCTGCCAAGGCCCGCTACCGGGCGCAAGAGCACTGGGCTGGGGCTGAACTTCGTGGCCGAGGTGATGCAGTTGCA
Source organism: Pseudomonas xantholysinigenes (assembly GCF_014268885.2). Lineage (NCBI taxonomy): Bacteria > Pseudomonadati > Pseudomonadota > Gammaproteobacteria > Pseudomonadales > Pseudomonadaceae > Pseudomonas > Pseudomonas xantholysinigenes. The sequence goes on from NZ_CP077095.1 coordinate 395,266, forward strand.
TGGTGGGGCATTGGCGGTGGACAACGTCGAGGGTGGGGTGCGGGTGAGGCTCTGGTTGCCGATGCGGCGACTTGGCTGAGTCGATGGGTGTTGCCTGTGGGAGCGGGTCACCCGCGAAGAGGGCAGTGAATTCACCCTTGCATGCGCAGGTAAACCCGCCCCAGGGGAATGCTGTGCTGTGATCGTGGGGCTGCTGGCGCCAATCTCCACACAATCTCCACATTCCCTCCCCAAGGGCTCCACGCGGCGGGCAGACACTGCCCACATCGCAAACGGAGCCCAACCCCATGAACAAGACCTTAGGTTTCAAGCTCGGCCTGATCGCCGTGCTGATCGTGCTGCTGCTGATTCCCCTGCTGATGATCGGCGGCCTGATCGACGAACGACAGCAACTGCGCAACAACGTACTGGGCGAGATCGCCGCCAGCTCCAGCTTCGACCAGCTGGTCAGTGGCCCGGTGCTGGTGGTGCCCTATCGCAAGTACGAGCGGCGCTGGATCGACAAGGACGGCCAGAGTGTCCAGGAGACCACCACGATGCATGGCAACCTGTACTTCCTGCCGGAAACCTTCGCGATGGATGTCGGTGTCGATACCGAGCTGCGCGCCCGCGGCATCTATCAGGCGCGGCTGTTCCATGCCAAGGGCCGGGTCAGTGGCCGTTTCAAGCTGCCTGAGCGCTGGGGGATCGAGAAGGACTACGACGACTACCGCTTCGACAAGCCGTTCCTGATGGTCGGCATCAGTGATATTCGGGGCATTGAGAACAGCCTGGAGCTGACCCTGGATGACCAGCGCATGCCATTCGAGGCCGGCAGCGGTGTCGACTGGCTTCCCGGTGGCGTGCATGTGGCCCTGCCGCAGTTGAGCGACCAGAAGGCCCGCGAGTTCGACTACGCCTTCGACCTGGCCCTGCTGGGCACCGGCCAGCTGGCGGTGCTGCCGGTTGGCCGTAGCAGCATGGTCGATATGCGTGCCAACTGGCCGCACCCGAGCTTCGTCGGTAGCTACCTGCCCAGCCGCCGGGCGATCGATGAGAAGGGCTTCAGCGCCCATTGGCAGACCTCGTTCTTCGCCACCAACCTGGAAGAGTCCATGCGTCTTTGCGCGACCGTCGGCAAGTGTGGCGACTTCAACGAGCGTGCTTTTGGCGTCAGCTTCGTCGACCCGGTGGACCAATATCTCAAGAGCGAGCGGGCGATCAAGTATGCGCTGCTGTTCATTGCCCTGACCTTTGCCGGCTTCTTCCTGTTCGAGGTGCTGAAGAACCTCAGCGTGCACCCGGTGCAGTACATCCTGGTGGGCGTGGCGCTGGCGTTCTTCTACCTGTTGTTGCTGTCGCTGTCCGAACACCTGGGGTTTGGCCTGGCCTATGGGCTGTCGGCGTCGGGTTGCGTGTTGCTGATCGGCTTCTACCTGGTCCACGTGCTGCGCAGCCTGGGGCGTGGGATTGGCTTTGCGGCGGGGTTGGCGGCGTTGTACGCGATGCTCTATGGGCTGCTCAGTGCCGAGGACTATGCGTTGCTGATGGGATCGCTGCTGTGCTTTGGCCTGCTCGGCGTGTTCATGGTGCTGACCCGGCGGCTGGACTGGTCGCGGGTGGGGAGGATGGCATGAGGGAGGAAAGAGAGCTTGGGCGCTGGTTGGCCCGGGAAATAGGATTGTTGTTTCCCTTGCGACGAAGCTGAACTTGGGGGCTGCTTTGCAGCCCTTTCGCGGCACAAGGCCGCTCCTACAGAGGAATGCGCTCTTCGGTAGGAGCGGCCTTGTGCCGCGAAACGAGGGCGAAGCCCTCGCCAGCGGTGGTTCAGGCTACCGGAGCGGTGGCCACCATCGACGGCCGCTGGCTCACCTCGGCATACCAAGCCGCCAGCCCCGGATACAGCCCACGCCAGTCGAACCCTGGCTGGCGCAAGTCCAGGTAGCCCAAGGCGCAGGCCACACCGACGGAGGCGATATCGAAGCCGGAGATGATCTCTGCCAGGTGCTCGTGTTCCAGGTTCGCCAGCCCGCGGCGGATTTTCTCGCCCTGTGCCTGGACCCAGCCATCCCATTGCTTGTCGGCCGGGCGCAGGAAGGTCTCGTAGCGCGTGGCCACCGCCGCGTCCATGATCGCGTCGGCCTGGGACGCCAGGGTCAGGCGCCGCCAGCGCATCGAGCCCTCGCGGGGCACCAGCGGCAGGCCGACATGCTGGGTGTCGAGGTACTCGCAGATCACCCGGCTGTCGTGCAGCACGCTGCCGTCGTCCAGGCGCAGGGCCGGGATCTTGCCGATCGGATTGTCCTGGTTGAGCTGGTCGTCGCCATTCACCGGGCTGATGTTCACGCCCTGCAGGCTGACGCGGCCCAACTGGCCGGTCTCGTGCAGCACGATCATGACCTTGCGCACGAACGGCGACAGCGGTGAATGGAACAGGATCATGACTCAGTTACCTTGCAGGCTGGGTGGCAGGCAGACGCCGGTGCCACCGATGCCGCAGTAGCCGTCCGGGTTCTTGGCCAGGTATTGCTGGTGGTAGGCCTCGGCGAAGTACACGGTCGGTGCCTGGGCGATCTCGGTGGTGATCTCGCCGAAACCGGCCTTGCTCAGCTCGGCCTGGAAGGCGGCCTTGCTTGCGTTGGCTTCATCCAACTGCTGTGGCGAGGTGCAGTAGATCGCCGAGCGGTACTGGGTGCCGACGTCGTTGCCCTGGCGCATGCCCTGGGTCGGGTTGTGCAACTCCCAGAACATTGCCAGCAACTCGCGGTAGCTGACCCGGTTCTTGTCGAACACCACCAGCACCACCTCGGTATGGCCGGTCAGGCCTGAGCAGACTTCCTCGTAGGTGGGATTGGGGGTGAAGCCGCCAGCGTAGCCGACCACGGTGCTGACCACGCCTTCGCGCTGCCAGAAGCGGCGCTCGGCGCCCCAGAAGCAGCCCAGGGCGAAGATGGCAAAGTCGATGTCGCCGTCGAAGAACGGGCCGAGCAGCGGCGTGCCTTCGAACACATAGTGGAACTCGGGCAGGCTCATCGGGGTTTCGCGGCCAGGCAGGGCCTGTTCCGCGGTGGGCAGGACGTTTTTGTTCACCAGGATTTCCGAACGCAGGACCATGGCCGTTCCTCTGTGTTTGTCAGTGGGATTGGTGTTGGCTTCTTCGCGGGCAAGCCCGCTCCCACAAGGGCAGCACAGCCTTTGCGGTCTGTGGGAGCGGGCTTGCCCGCGAAGAGGCCCGAATGGCTTCTATAGTGCCCGAGGTTGGCGCCGCTGTCAGGCCACCGGCCCGCGTGGATAACGGCGCAGTTTCTCGCTCAACTCGCGCCCCGGAATCGGCCGGTCGAACAGGTAGCCCTGGCCGACGTCGCAGCGATGGCGCCGCAGGAACGCCAGTTGCTCGGGGGTCTCGATGCCCTCTGCGACCACCTTGAGCTTGAGGTTGTGGGCCATGGCCACCACCGCCGAGGTGATCTCCATGTCGTCCTGGTTGTCGGGGATCTCGTTGATGAAGCTGCGGTCGATCTTGATGATGTCGATCGGGAACTTCTTCAGGTAGCTCAGCGACGAGTAGCCGGTGCCGAAATCGTCCATGGCCAGGGTCAGGCCCAGGGCCTTGAGTTCGTCGAGCTGGCGGTGGGTGTCCTCGGTGGCCTCCAGCAGCAGGCCCTCGGTCAGCTCCAGCTCCAGCAGGTGCGGTGGCAGCGCTTCCTCCTTGAGGATATTGCCGATCGAGGCAACCAGGTCGGGGTCGGAGAACTGCTTGGGCGACAGGTTGATCGCCACGTGCAGATTGCCAAAGCCCGCCTCGCGCAGTTGCTGGCTCATGCGGCAGGACTGGCGCACCACCCACTTGCCGATGGGGATGATCAGGCCGGTTTCCTCGGCCACGCTGATGAACTGGTCGGGGCGGATCATGCCGCGCTCCGGGTGGTTCCAGCGCAGCAGGGCCTCCAGCCCGAGCAGGCGGCCGCTGCGCAGGCACAGCTTGGGCTGGTAGAACACTTCCAGCTCGTTCTGGGTCAGGGCGCGGCGCAGGTTGTTCTCGACGAACAGCTTGTAGCTGGCCTCGGCATTGAGTACTTCAGTGAACACCTGTACCTGGTGCTTGCCGTTGGCCTTGGCCTTGTGCAGGGCCAGGCCGGCGTTCTTCATCAGGGTCGCCGGGTCGGCGCCGTGCAGCGGCGCGCAGGCCAGGCCCACGGAGGCGGTGACGTTGATCAGCTGGTTGTCGACGAACATGGGTTTGTCGAGGGTGTGCAGCAGCTGGTGGGCGACGCCCTGGCCGTCCTCGAGGTGGGTGTCGTCGAGCAGCACGGCGAACTCGTTGCTGGCGAAACGCGCCAGGCTGCCACCGCTGCTCAGGCTGTTGCGCAGGCGCCGGGCCAGGCTGATCAGCAGTTTGTCGCCGGTCTGGTGGCCGAGGCTGTCGTTGATCCGCTTGAAGTTGTCGATGTCCACCAGCAGCAGGCAGATCGGGCTGTTGCTGTCGCGAGCGAAGCGTTCGTCGAGGTTGCGGATGAACGCCGGGCGGTTGCCCAGGTTGGTCAGGTTGTCGGTGTAGGCCAGGCGCTCGATGCGTTGTTGCGCGAGTTTGGTCTGGGTGACGTCTTCGTAGATGCCGATGTAGTGGGTCAGTTCACGGTTGTCGCCATACACCTTGGAAATCGACAACTGGCCCCAATAGGGCTCGAGGTTCTTGCGCCGGCTCTTGAACTCGCCTTGCCAGCTGTTGCCCATGGCCAGGCTCGAGGGCGAGTCGAACAGCAGTTCGCTGAGGTTTTCCAGCGCCGGCAACTCGGCCAGGTGGTGGCCCTGGACCTCCTCGGTGCTGTACTGGGTGATGGCGGTGAAGCTCGGGTTGACGTACTCCACCACACCGTCGCGGTTGACCAGCAGGAAGGCGCTGGCGCTTTGCTCCACGGCACGCTGGAACAGGTGCAGGGCGCTGGCGGCGGTGCGGCGGTTGTGGTTGTTGATGACCTGGGCGAACTGGTCGGCCAGTTCGCCGGCGAAGGCGATTTCGTCCGACTGCCAGGCCCGGGCGCGGCCGGTCTGCTCCAGGCACAGCACGCCGACCACCTGGCCGTCGATACGGATGCTGGCGTCGAGCATGGCGTTGTCGGCGCTGGCGTACAGCGCTTCGGCCATTTCGCGGGTGCGCGGGTCGTGGCTGGCGTTGTGGGCGTCGATGGCGCGGCTGGCGTGCAGGGCCTCGAGGTAGTCGGGGAAATGGCTGGCGTCGATCGCCTCGGGCATGCGGTGCTGCCGCTCGCGACGGTACCAGGCGATGATCGGGTCCAGGCGCTGCTCGTGCAGGTACCAGATGCTGGCGCAGTCGACGTTGTAGATTTCGCAGGCGCTCTGGGTGATCAGCTCGGCGGCTTCGACCAGGGAATTGCCGATGCTGTAGCGCTGGCGTGCCAGGCGCAGGATCAGGTCCTGCTGGGCGCGTACCCGCTCCAGGTGCTCGAGCTGTTCCTGCTGGGCCCGCTGGTTCAGTTGCAGGGCCAGTTGCAGGCGGTTGTTCTGCGATTCCAGGTCGTGGGTATCGGGCTCGGGCGGCTCGGCTTGGTGGTCGAACACTGTCAGGTAGCCGCGCAGCAGCTGGCGATTGTGCTGCTTGTAGCTTTCGCCCACTTCCAGCAGGCGCAGGGGCTCGGGATGGGCATGCAAGGTGTAGCGCACTCGGTAGTAGCCGCGCTGGCTCAGTTGCAGCTGGATTTCGTCATGCAGTTGGTAGCGCGCCTCGGGCTCCATCAGGCTGGCGTAGGGCGAGCCGATCAGGGCGCACAGCTCGGCGGCTGGCAAGCCGAACTGGCGCTCGCAGGCCGGGTCGAGGTAGAGCATCGCCCAGCTGGCTTCGTTGAGCCGTTCGAAACGCAGCATGCCGAGCCGCGAGGGCACGGGAAGCTGCGTGACGACCTCGGCCGCCACACGGCTGGCGGCATCGGGTTGGCTTTTCATCGAAGACTCGCTTGAACTGGGGCGCCGTTCGCAACCGGCGTATCGGGCAAGGTTGCATCATGTCCCGTGGGCTGGCAAGCGGCCATGGGGGATGCTGTGAACAGGTTGTCGGCTGGTGGTGGGGAATCTGAAGGTCAGGAGCTGCAAGCTTCAAGCTTCAAGCTTCAAGCAAAAGCAAAAGCAAAAGCAAAAGCAGCGAGTTGGGCCATGAGGACGCTTTTTCTTGCAGCTTGAAGCTTGCAGCTTGCAGCTTGCAGCTTGCAGCTGACAAAAAAAGCCCCGCCAAAATGACGGGGTTGAGGTACGAGCGTGGCAGCTCGAAAGAGTACCTGCCCCTCGACAGAGGGGCAGGGAAACAGCGGTTTACAGCAGCATGGTGCGGATATCGCCCAGCACGTCGCCCAGGCGCTTGGTGAAGCGCGCGGCGGCGGCGCCGTTGATCACACGGTGATCGTAGGACAGCGACAGCGGCAGCATCAGCTTGGGCTGGAAGGCCTTGCCATCCCAGACCGGTTGCATGGTCGCCTTGGACACGCCGAGGATCGCCACCTCAGGCGCGTTGACGATCGGCGTGAAGCCGGTGCCGCCAATGTGGCCGAGGCTGGAGATGGTGAAGCAGGCGCCCTGCATCTCGTCGGCCGAGAGCTTCTTGGTGCGGGCTTTTTCGGCCAGCGAAGCGGCTTCGGCAGCCAGTTGCAGCAGGCTCTTCTGGTCGACGTTCTTGATCACAGGGACCAACAGGCCGTCCGGGGTGTCCACGGCGAAGCCGATGTGCACGTACTTCTTGCGGATGATCGCCTTGCCGCTTGGCGCCAGCGAGCTGTTGAAGTCCGGCAGTTCCTTGAGCAGGAAGGCGCAGGCCTTGAGCAGCAGGGGCAGAACGGTCAGCTTGACGCCGGCCTTTTCAGCGACCGCTTTCTGCGCAACGCGGAAGGCTTCCAGCTCGGTGATGTCGGCGGAGTCGAACTGGGTGACGTGCGGCACGTTCAGCCAGCTGCGGTGCAGGTTGGCGGCGCCGACCTGCATCAGGCGGGTCAGGGCGACTTCTTCCACTTCGCCGAACTTGCTGAAGTCCACGGCCGGGATCGGCGGGATGCCAGCGCCACCGGTAGCACCGGCGGCCGGCGCTTCCTTGGCCTTCTGCATCATGGCCTTGACGTAGACCTGCACGTCTTCCTTCAGGATGCGACCGTGCGGGCCAGTGGCCGCGACGGCGCCCAGGTCGACGCCGAATTCACGGGCCAGCTGACGAACGGCTGGGCCTGCGTGGACCTTGGCGTTGCTGCCGGCGGCCGGTGCGGTGGCGACCGGGGCAGGGGCAGCAGCCGGAGCGGCGGCAGGCGCGGCGGCCGGAGCCGCCTCAGCCTTGGCCGGGGCGGCAGCAGCGGCAGGTGCCGGAGCGGCAGCCGGGGCCGCGCCTGCGACTTTCAGCTTGAAGATCAGGTCGCCAGTGCCGACTTCATCTTCCAGCTTGCACAGTACTTCTTCGACCACGCCGGCAGCCGGCGACGGGATTTCCATGGAGGCCTTGTCGGACTCCAGGGTGATCAGCGACTGGTCGGCTTCGACGGTGTCGCCGACCTTGACCAGCACTTCGATGATCTTGGCCTTGCCCGACGAGCCGATGTCCGGCACGTGGATGTCCTGCACGCTGGCGGCAGCCGGGGCCGCTGCTGGAGCAGGGGCGGCTTCAGCGGCCGGCGCTGGAGCGGCAGCAGCAGGGGCCGGAGCGGCGGCGGCCGGAGCCTCAGGCGCCGCAGCGGCGCCCTCGGCTTCCAGGACCAGCAGCTCGTCGCCTTCTTTCAGGCGATCACCCAGCTTGACCTTCAGTTCCTTGATGACGCCAGCCTTGGGGGCCGGGATCTCCATGGAGGCCTTGTCGGACTCCAGGGTCAGCAGGCTCTGGTCAGCCTCGATACGGTCACCGACCTTGACGAACAGCTCGATGATTTCACCTTCACCGCTGCCGATGTCAGGTACGCGAATGAGTTCGCTCACTTAAAAATACTCCTCAGCAGTCCAGTGGGTTGCGCTTGTCCGGGTCGATACCGAACTTGACGATGGCGTCAGCCACAACCTTGGGTTCGATCTCGCCACGGTCAGCCAGGGCTTCCAGGGCAGCCAGCACCACGAAGTGGCGGTCGACTTCGAAGAAGTGACGCAGCTTCTTGCGGCTGTCGCTGCGACCGTAACCGTCGGTACCCAGGACCTTGAACTCTTTGCTCGGCACCCACTGGCGAATCTGCTCGGCGAACAGCTTCATGTAGTCGGTGGAGGCGATGACCGGGCCCTTGCGACCGGCCAGGCACTGCTCGACGTAGGTCTGCTGTGGCTTCTGGCCAGGCTTGAGGCGGTTGGCGCGTTCCACGGCCAGGCCGTCACGGCGCAGTTCGTTGAAGCTGGTGACGCTCCACACGTCGGCGCCAACGTTGAACTCGTCACGCAGGATCTTCGCCGCTTCGCGGACTTCGCGCAGGATGGTGCCAGAGCCCATCAGCTGTACGTGGTGCGCGGCGTCGCGGGTGTCTTCCTCGAGCAGGTACATGCCCTTGATGATGCCGTCCTCGACACCGGCCGGCATGGCTGGCTGCTGGTACGACTCGTTCATCACGGTGATGTAGTAGAAGATGTCCTGTTGCTCTTCGGTCATCTTCTTCATGCCGTCCTGGATGATCACCGCCAGCTCGTAGCCGTAGGTCGGATCGTAGGTGCGGCAGTTCGGGATGGTGCCCGCCATCATGTGGCTGTGACCGTCTTCGTGCTGCAGGCCTTCACCGTTGAGGGTGGTACGGCCGGCGGTACCGCCGATCAGGAAACCACGGGTGCGGCTGTCGCCAGCGGCCCAGGCCAGGTCACCGATACGCTGGAAGCCGAACATCGAGTAGAAGATGTAGAACGGCAGCATCGGCTGGTTGTGGCAGCTGTACGAGGTACCGGCAGCGATGAACGACGACATGGCGCCGGCTTCGTTGATGCCTTCCTCGAGGATCTGGCCCTTCTTGTCCTCGCGGTAGAACATCACCTGGTCCTTGTCGACCGGCTCGTAGAGCTGGCCCACGGACGAGTAGATGCCCAGCTGGCGGAACATGCCTTCCATACCGAAGGTACGGGCTTCGTCCGGAATGATCGGGACGATGCGCTGGCCGATGTCCTTGTCCTTGACCAGCTGCGCGAGGATGCGCACGAAGGCCATGGTGGTGGAGATTTCGCGGTCGCCCGAGCCGTCGAGGATCGCTTTCAGCGTTTCCAGCGGCGGGGTCGGCACGCTGAAGCTCTTGGCGCGACGCTGTGGCACGAAGCCACCCAGGGCGGCGCGGCGCTCGGCCAGGTACTTGGCCTCGGCGGAACCTTCCTCGGGCTTGAAGAACGGCAGGTTCTCGAGGTCGGCATCCTTGACCGGGATGTCGAAGCGGTCACGGAAGTGACGCAGGCTCTCGACGTCGACCTTCTTGGTGTTGTGCGCGGTGTTCTTGGCTTCGCCGGCACCGGTACCGTAACCCTTGATGGTCTTGGCCAGGATGACGGTCGGTTGCTCTTTGTGGTTCACCGCCTGGTGGTAGGCCGCGTAGACCTTGTACGGGTCGTGACCGCCACGGTTGAGCTTCCAGATCTCGTCGTCGGACAGGTCTTCGACCATGGCCTTGAGCTCTGGGGTGTTGAAGAAGTGCTCACGGACGTACGCGCCGTCCTTGGCCTTGTAGTTCTGGTACTCGCCGTCGATGACTTCGTCCATGCGGCGCTGCAGGGCACCGTTGGTGTCCTTGGCCAGCAGTGGGTCCCAGAAACGGCCCCAGACGACCTTGTTGACGTTCCAGCCGCCGCCGCGGAACACGCCTTCGAGTTCCTGGATGATCTTGCCGTTACCGCGAACCGGACCGTCGAGGCGCTGCAGGTTGCAGTTGATGACGAAGATCAGGTTGTCCAGCTTCTCGCGGCCGGCCAGGGCGATCGCGCCCAGGGATTCCGGCTCGTCGCACTCGCCGTCGCCCATGAAGCACCAGACTTTCTGCTTGCCGGCCGGGATGAAGCCGCGCGCTTCCAGGTACTTCATGAAGCGGGCCTGGTAGATGGCCTGGATCGGGCCCAGACCCATCGAAACGGTCGGGAACTGCCAGAAGTCAGGCATCAGCCATGGGTGCGGGTACGAAGACAGGCCGTTGCCGTCGACTTCCTGACGGAAGTTGTTCATCTGCTCTTCGTTGATGCGGCCTTCCATGAAGGCGCGGGCGTAGACGCCTGGCGAAGCGTGGCCCTGGAAGAAGATCAGGTCGCCGCCGTGCTCGTCGGTCGGAGCCTGGAAGAAGTAGTTGAAGCCGATGTCGTACAGGGTGGCACTGGAAGCGAAGCTGGAGATGTGGCCGCCCAGGTCCGAATCCTTCAGGTTGGTGCGCATCACCATGGCCAGCGCGTTCCAACGCACCATCGAGCGAATGCGGCGTTCCATGAACAGGTCGCCAGGCATGCGTGCTTCGTGGGTGACAGGGATGGTGTTGCGGTATGGCGTGGTGATGGCGTACGGCAGCTGCGAACCACTACGGGTGGCCAGCTCGCCCATGCGGGTCATCAGGTAATGAGCGCGGTCTTCGCCTTCTTTGTCGAGGACCGACTCCAGGGCATCCAGCCATTCCTGGGTTTCGATTGGATCGAGGTCTTGCATGGCTTGCTCCAGGGCGGAAAGGCCACCAGAATCGATGGCCTGAGTTTGCGACTGGCCTTATGGGCAGACGTCGTGAATTCTTGGATTACCGGACAGTCATCCGGCGCGGTGTAGTTTTACTACAAATGGATTCGCATTTCATGCTTTCGCACGCTGGGAGTAGTAGTAAAACTACACAAATGCGACGTTTGGTCGCACCCTGGGTTGTGAGGAAAAACGTTCATGTTGGTTGGCGTTGTGTTGCTGATAGGTGGATCTTGATGTTTTTTGCCAATCTTTCTGCTGTTTCAGCTATTTCCAACTTTTGTACGACAGTCCAACCGTGGTCCAGCCTGCGCTTGACCCCCTCAACCCCTCTCATTCACGCCGATCAAGGATAGACCATGCGCCTGCCTTTGCCGCTCGATCTGCCTGCCGCTCTCCAACCGCTGGTCGCCCGTAATCGACAGTTCCTCGCCGACGCCCTGGCCGCTCATCCCGAACTGGCGATCGACAGCTGGTCCGCGGCCCAGCGCCAGCAGTTCGACCAGGTGGCCGCGGCCAGCGATTTCGTGCTCGCCCAGGCCCAGCGCGAACCGGCGATGCTGTTCGACCTGCTGGCCGGCGGCGAGATGGGCCGCGCCTTCGCCCCGGGCGAACTGCGCGCGCGTATTCATGCCGCGGCCCAGGCCGCGCAGAGCGAGGACGAGTTGGCGCGCAACCTGCGCCGCGAGCGCAATCGCCAGCAACTGCGCATCATCTGGCGCGACGTTACCCGCCAGGCCGCGCTGGCCGAGACCTGCCGCGACCTGTCCGACCTGGCCGACGCCAGCATCGACGAAGCTTATCAATGGTTGTACCCGCGCCACTGCCAGCAGTTCGGCACGCCCATCGGCAACCGCAGCGGCCAGCCCCAGCACCTGGTGGTGCTGGGCATGGGCAAGCTGGGGGCGATGGAGTTGAACCTGTCGTCCGACATCGACCTGATCTTCGCCTTCCCCGAGGGCGGCGAGACCGAAGGCGTGAAACGCTCGCTGGATAACCAGGAATTCTTCACCCGCCTGGGCCAGCGCCTGATCAAGGCCCTCGACCCGGTTACCGTCGACGGCTTCGTGTTCCGCGTCGACATGCGCCTGCGTCCCTACGGTTCGGCCGGCGCCCTGGTGCTCAGCTTCAATGCCCTGGAGCAGTACTACCAGGACCAGGGGCGTGACTGGGAACGCTACGCCATGATCAAGGCGCGGGTGGTCGCCGGCGACCAGGCGGCCGGCGCCCAGTTGCAGGACATGCTGCGACCGTTCGTCTACCGACGTTACCTGGACTTCTCTGCCATCGAGGCGCTGCGCACCATGAAGCAGCTGATCCAGCAGGAAGTGCGGCGCAAGGGCATGGCCGAGAACATCAAGCTCGGTGCCGGTGGCATTCGTGAAGTGGAGTTCATCGCCCAGGCCTTCCAGCTGATTCATGGCGGGCGCGACCTGAGTTTGCAACAGCGGCCATTGCTGAAGGTGCTGGCGACCCTGGAGGGGCAGGGCTACCTGCCGCCAGCGGTGGTGGCCGAGCTGCGCGAGGGCTATGAGTTCCTGCGCTATACCGAACACGCCATCCAGGCCATCGCCGATCGCCAGACCCAGATGCTGCCCGACGACGAAACCGACCGCGCGCGTATTGCCTACATGCTCGGCTATGCCGATTGGGCCAGTTTCCACGACCAGTTGATGCACTGGCGCGGGCGCGTCGACTGGCATTTCCGCCAGGTGATCGCCGACCCGGACGAAGACGACGCCGAGGGTGAGCTGGTGGTGGGCGGCGAATGGTCGCCGCTGTGGGAGCAGGCCCAGGATGAAGAGGCCGCCGGGCGCCAGTTGGAGGAAGCCGGTTTCCGCCAGCCCGGCGAGGCCCTGCGTCGGCTCAATGCCCTGCGTGTCAGCCCGACCTTGCGCTCGATGCAGCGTATCGGCCGCGAGCGCCTGGACGCGTTCATCCCACGGCTGCTGGCCCAGGCGGTGGAGCACGACAACCCGGACCTGGTACTCGAACGCGTGCTGCCGCTGGTCGAGGCAGTGGCGCGGCGCTCGGCCTACCTGGTGTTGCTCACCGAGAACCCCGGCGCCCTGCGCCGCCTGCTGACCCTGTGCGCCGCCAGCCCGTGGATCGCCGAGCAGATCGCCCGTTACCCGCTGTTGCTCGATGAACTGCTCAACGAGGGCCGCTTGTTCAGCCCGCCGCTGGCCCCGGAGCTGGCCGCCGAGCTACGCGAGCGCCTGACGCGGATTCCCGAGGACGACCTCGAGCAGCAGATGGAAGCCCTGCGTCACTTCAAGCTGGCGCACAGCCTGCGGGTGGCGGCGTCCGAGATCAGCGGCAACCTGCCGTTGATGAAAGTCAGCGACTACCTGACCTGGCTGGCCGAGGCGATCCTCGACCAGGTGCTGGCCCTGGCCTGGCGCCAGACCGTGGCGCGCCACGGCCAGCCGAAGCGTAGTGACGGCAGCCTGTGCGACCCGGGTTTCATCATCGTCGGTTATGGCAAGGTGGGCGGCATCGAGCTGGGCCATGGGTCCGACCTGGACCTGGTGTTCATCCACGATGGCGACCCGCACGCCGAGACCGATGGCGCCAAGCCTATCGACAGCGCGCAGTTCTTCACCCGCCTGGGCCAGCGCATCATCCACCTGCTGACCACCCAGACCAACTCTGGCCAGTTGTACGACGTCGACATGCGCCTGCGCCCTTCCGGCGCCTCCGGGTTGCTGGTCAGTTCGTTGGGCGCCTTCGAGCGCTACCAGCAAAACGAAGCCTGGACCTGGGAGCACCAGGCCCTGGTGCGGGCCCGCGTGCTGGTCGGCTGTCCGCAGGTGGCGACGGCGTTCGAGGACGTGCGGGCCAAGGTGCTCGGCCAGCCGCGCGAGCTCGACAAGCTGCGCGCCGAGGTGAGCGAGATGCGCGCCAAGATGCGAGACAACCTCGGCACCAAGGCCACCGCCGCAGGTATTGCGGGCAACGCCTTCGACGCCGGCCAGCCGTTCGATATCAAGCAGGATGCCGGCGGTATCGTCGATATCGAATTTATGGTGCAATACGCCGCTTTGGCCTGGTCCCACGAGCATCCGGCCATACTGCGCTGGACCGACAACATCCGCATTCTCGAAGAGCTGGAGCAGGCCGGGTTGATGCCCGTCGCCGACGCCGTGCTGCTGCGCGAGGTGTACAAGGCGTTCCGCTCGGCCTCGCACCGCCAGGCCCTGCAGAAACAGGCCGGGGTGATCGACGCGGCGCAGTTTGTCGATGAGCGTCGTGAAGTAAGGCGGATCTGGGGTGAACTGGGTCTGACTTGAGATTTTGGGGGCCGCTGTGCGGCCCTTTCGCGACACAAGGCCGCTCCTACAAGGGATTGCGTTCCCTGTAGGAGCGGCCTTGCCGAGGCGTCGGACCGGTCGGATAGGGCTGCAAAGCAGCCCCAAAGGTTCATGCCTCACCACCGGTGGTACACTGTCCGCCACATAGCCTGAATATAAAGAGGGGAGGCCAGGTTGTAGCGCAGCCTGCAGCCTCCCCGAATGTTTCTGGATAAAGCATGAGAATACTGATCATTGGCCCCAGCTGGGTCGGCGACATGGTGATGGCGCAGACCCTGTTCCAGTGCCTGAAGCAACAGCATCCCGACTGCGTGATCGATGTGCTGGCCCCCGAATGGAGCCGGCCGATCCTCGAGCGCATGCCCGAGGTGCGCCAGGCCTTGAGCTTCCCGCTCGGCCACGGCGCTCTGGAGCTGGCCACCCGTCGGCGCATCGGCAAGTCGCTGGCCGGCCAGTACGACCAGGCGATCCTGCTGCCCAATTCGCTGAAGTCGGCGCTGGTGCCGTACTTTGCCGGCATCCCCAAGCGCACCGGCTGGCGCGGCGAGATGCGCTACCTGCTGCTCAACGATGTGCGCAAGCTGGACAAGGCGCGTTACCCGTTGATGATCGAACGGTTCATGGCCCTGGCCTATGCGCCGGGCACCGAACTGCCGCAGCCATACCCGCGCCCGAGCCTGCGGATCGAGGCCGCCAGCCGCGACGCGGCGCTGGCCAAGTTCGGCCTGGCGCTGGATCGTCCGGTGCTGGCCCTGTGCCCTGGCGCCGAGTTCGGCGAGGCCAAGCGCTGGCCGGCGGAGCATTATGCCGAGGTGGCCGATGCGCTGATCCGCCAGGGTTGGCAGGTCTGGCTGTTCGGCTCGAAAAACGATCACCCGGTCGGCGAGCAGATCCGCGACCGCCTGATCCCAGGCCTGCGCGAAGAATCCTGCAACCTGGCCGGCGAGACTTCGCTGGCCGAGGCCATCGACCTGATGTCCTGCGCCAGCGCCGTGGTCTCCAACGACTCGGGCCTGATGCACGTGGCCGCCGCCCTCAACCGCCCACTGGTGGCGGTGTACGGCTCGACTTCGCCGGGCTTCACCCCGCCGCTGGCCGAGCAGGTCGAGGTGGTGCGCACCGGCATCGAGTGCAGCCCATGCTTCGAGCGGACCTGCCGCTTTGGCCACTACAACTGCCTGCGGCTGCTCGAGCCGGCGAAAGTCATCGCCGCGTTGCACAGCCTGGGTGGCTCGAACCTGATCGATACCGTGGCCGAGGTCGACTGAGTGCGGGTCCTGATCATCAAGACGTCGTCGCTGGGCGACGTCATCCACACCCTGCCGGCACTCACCGATGCCGCCCACGCCATTCCCGGCATTCGTTTCGACTGGGTGGTGGAGGAAGGCTTCGCCGAAATCCCCAGCTGGCACCCGGCGGTCGATAGGGTGATCCCGGTGGCGATCCGCCGCTGGCGCAAGAATATCTGGCAGACCCTCAAGAGCGGCGAGTGGAAGGCCTTCAAGCAGCGCCTGCGCGAGCACAAGTACGACCTGGTGATCGATGCCCAGGGCCTGGTCAAGTCGGCCTGGCTGACCCGCTACGTGAAGGCGCCGGTGGCCGGTCTCGACCGTTATTCGGCGCGCGAGGGCCTGGCCAGTCGTTTCTACGACCGGCGGCTGTCGGTCGCTGTCGGCCAGCACGCTGTCGAACGTGTACGCCAGCTGTTCGCCCTGGCCCTGGCCTATGACCTGCCCGAGGGCCTGGGCCACTACGGCCTGGACCTGAACCGCCTGCAGCTGCCGCCCGCCGCGCCCTACGTGGTGTTCCTGCATGGCACCACCTGGGCCACCAAGCACTGGCCCGAGGCCTACTGGCGCGAACTGGCCGAACGCATGGGCCGACGCAAGCTGCAGGTGATGCTGCCGTGGGGCAACCCGGCGGAGAAGGCCCGCGCCGAACGTATCGCCCAGGGCTTGAACAATTGCCAGGTGCTGCCCAAATTGAACCTGGCGGGCGTGGCCCGCGTGCTTGCCGCGGCCAAGGCCTGCGTGGCGGTGGACACCGGCCTGGGTCACCTGGCCGCGGCCCTGGATGTCCCGACCATTTCCCTGTTCGGCCCCACCAACCCTGGTTTGACCGGTGCCTACGGACGCGCCCAGATCCACCAGGCGAGCGACTTCCCCTGCGCCCCGTGCCTGCAGAAGAAGTGCACCTACAAACCGAGCGCCGAGGACCTGCGCCGGTTCGATCTCAAACGCGAGTGGCCGCTGTGCTTCACTCGCCTGAATCCCGAGCATGTGGCGGGCCGCTTGAGCGCGCTGCTGCTGGCTGAGGATGTTCGTTGATGCAACTGGCTTTTGTGCTCTACAAGTATTTCCCTTTTGGCGGGCTGCAGCGCGATTTCATGCGCATTGCCCTGGAGTGCCAGCGGCGCGGGCACCAGATCCGTGTGTACACCCTGATCTGGGAAGGTGATATCCCGCCGGGCTTCGAAGTGCTGGTGGCGCCGGTCAAGGCGCTGTTCAACCACCGCCGCAACGAGAAGCTCAGCGCCTGGATGGAGGCCGACCTGGCCAAGCGTCCGGTCGATCGCCTGATCGGCTTCAACAAGATGCCTGGGCTGGACGTGTACTACGCCGCCGACGGTTGCTTCGAGGACAAGGCCCAGACCCTGCGCGGCGGTCTGTACCGCCGCTGGGGGCGCTACCGCCATTTCGCCGAGTACGAGCAGGCGGTGTTCGCCAAGGAGGCACGCACCGAGATCCTGATGATCTCCGAGGTGCAGCAGCCGCTGTTCATCAAGCACTACGGCACCCCCGAGGCGCGTTTCCACCTGCTGCCACCGGGGATTTCCCAGGACCGCCGACGCCCGGCCGACGCCGAGGCGATCCGTGCCGAGTTCCGCCGCGAGTTCGGCCTGGCCGACGACGCGCTGTTGCTGGTGCAGATCGGCTCGGGCTTCAAGACCAAGGGCGTGGACCGCAGCCTCAAGGCCCTGGCGGCCTTGCCATCGGCGTTGCGCAAACGCACCCGGCTGATGGTCATCGGCCAGGACGACCCCAAGTTGTTCCAGGTGCAGAGCACGGCGCTCGGCCTCGGCGAGCAGGTGCAGTTCCTCAAGGGGCGCAGCGATATCCCGCGTTTCCTGCTCGGCGCCGACTTGCTGATCCACCCGGCCTACAACGAAAACACCGGCACCGTGCTGCTCGAGGCGCTGGTCGCCGGGCTGCCGGTGCTGGTGTCCAAGGTCTGCGGCTACGCCCACTACATCGCCGAGGCCGACAGCGGCCTGGTGCTGGACGAGCCGTTCGAGCAGGAGCAGCTCAACCGCTACCTGCAACGCATGCTGGAAGACCATGCGGCCCGCGCGGCCTGGTCGAGCAACGGCGTGGCCTTTGCCGACAGCGCCGACCTGTACAGCATGCCGCAACATGCCGCCGACGTGATCCTGGCCCAGGAGCGCCCATGAAACTGATGCTGGCAGAGCCGTTCAAGCGCCTGTGGGCCGGACGCGATCCGTTCGACGCCGTCGAGCAGCTGCAGGGCGAGGTGTACCGCGAGCTGGAAGGCCGCCGTACCTTGCGCACCGAGGTTGCCGGCGAGGGCTTTTTCGTCAAGATCCACCGTGGCATCGGCTGGGGCGAGATCTTCAAGAACCTGTTCAGCGCCAAGCTGCCGGTGCTCGGTGCCGGTCAAGAGTGGCAGGCGATCCAGCGCCTGCACGAGGTGGGCGTGCCGACCATGACCGCGGTGGCCTATGGCGAGCGCGGCAGCAACCCGGCGACCCAGCATTCGTTCATTGTCACCGAGGAACTGGCGCCGACCGTCAGCCTGGAAGACTTCAGCCTCGACTGGGTCAAGCAGCCACCCGAGCCACGCCTGAAGCGCGCGCTGATCGCCGAGGTGGCGAAGATGACCGGCGGCATGCACCGTGCCGGCGTCAACCACCGCGATTGCTATATCTGCCACTTCCTGTTGCACACCGACCGCCCGGTGAGCGCCGACGACTTCAAGCTCTCGGTGATCGACCTGCACCGCGCCCAGACCCGTGCCAAGGTCTCCCGGCGCTGGCGCGACAAGGACCTGGCGGCCCTGTATTTCTCGGCCCTGGACATCGGCCTGACCCGCCGTGACAAGCTGCGCTTCCTGCGCGGCTATTTCCAGCGCCCGTTGCGCCAGATACTCAAGGAAGAGGCCGCATTGCTCGCCTGGCTCGAGCGCAAGGCGCAGAAACTCTACGACCGTAAGCAACGCTATGGGGACGCACTCTGATGGCGAGCTGGAACCTGGCGCCTGAGTATGCGCACCTGGCTGCCGATTTCGGCAGCATCGACGCGGTGTTCGCCATCCAGGGCGAACGCCTGACCTGGGACCCGCTGAGCGAAGTGGTGCGCATCGAGCGTGATGGCATCACCTATTACGTCAAGCGTTACACCGGCGCAGGCAAGGCCATGCGCCGCTACTTGGGCCGTCCACGGGTCAAGGCCGAATGGCAGAACCTCAAGCTGTTCGCCAAGTGGGGTATCCCCACCGCCGAGGTGGTGGCCTGGGGTCTGGAGCGCAATGGGCTGGCCTTTGGCCGGGGTGCGCTGATCACCCGTGAATTGCCGCGCACCGAAGACCTCTCGGCCCTGGCCGACCGCAACGACCCGCTGCTGAGCGACCGTGCCTGGGTCGACAGTATCAGCCGGCAACTGGCTCGCCACACCCGGGTGATGCACGAGCACCATTTTGCCCACAACGACCTGAAGTGGCGCAACCTGCTGGTGGATGACCAGGGCACGCTGTTCTTCATCGATTGCCCGACGGGCGATTTCTGGCGTGGTTTCATGTTGCGCCACCGCCTGATCAAGGACCTGGCGTGCCTGGACAAGGTCGCCAAATACCACCTGTCGGCCACCCAGCGCTTGCGCTTCTATCTGGAATACCGCCAGCGCCCGCGCCTCAACGCCCGGGACAAGCGGCGGATCCGCCAGGTGCTGAGCTTTTTCGAGGGAAGGGAATGACCGACTACCTGGCCAGCGCCGACCAGGCGCTGCTGCAACGCCATGGCCTGGGCGACTTTGACGCGCTATGGGCGCTGCAACTGGACGCCGTGGACGAACCCAACACTGGCCGTGGCGGCTGGAGCAGCGTGTTTCGCCTTGAGCTCGAAGGTAAAGGGTTCTACCTCAAGCGCCAGAGCGACTACCTGACTCGCACCTTGCACCGCCCGTTCGGCGAGCCGACTTTCGCCCGCGAGTTTCGCAACATCAGCCGCTACCAGAAGCTCGGCATTCCGGCGCTGCAGGCGGTGTTCTATGGCGAGCGCAAGCAGGCCGGACAGCACCGCGCGATCCTCATGACCCGTGCGCTGGACGAGTGGACCGACCTGGACCAGTTGCTGGCCCAGTGGCCACAACTGCCTGAGGCCCAGCGCACCGACATTCTCCAGGCTTGCGGCCAGCTGGCCCGCACCCTGCACGCGGCCGGCCAGGTGCATGGCTGCTTCTATCCCAAGCATATTTTCCTGCGCGAGCGCCGCGAAGGCTGGCAGGCCCAGCTGATCGACCTGGAAAAGACCCGGCCACTGCTGTTCGGCAAGCGTGACCGGCTCAAGGACCTGGAACCCTTGTTGCGCCGGGCCGGTGCCTGGAGCGAAGCAGATGTGCGCGTATTGCTCGGCGCCTACCTGGCGCAACCGGTGGGGAGCGCGCAGGTCGCCACCTGGCTGCAACGCCTGGTGCAACGTCGTCGCCACAAAGAGGCTCGCTGATGCGTTTGTCCGAACTCAAGCAGGCCGGGCGCAGCCCGGCGCTGCCGCTGACCATCACCCTGGCCGATGCCGCAGGCGCGGCCGACCTGCAACTGCTCAGCCTGCTGCGTGTGCTGCCGGGGCAGCGTTATGTCGGCGCCGGTATCTGGCGTGGCACCAAGGTGCTGGCCAAGCTGCTGGTCGGCGGCAATGCTGCCCGCCACTTCCAGCGTGAACTCGACGGTGCCCGGTTGCTGGCCGCGCAGGGGCTGACCACGCCCCGCCTGCTGGCCGACGGCCTGAAGGAAGGCGAGGGCGGCTGGCTGCTGTTCGAATACCTCGAGCATGCCGAAAGCCTGGGTGACGCCTGGGCCGCGGTGGAGGCATTGCCGATGCTCGCCGACGAGCAGCACCTGGTGCTGGGCGAGGCATTGACCGCGGTGGCGCAGATGCATGCCAAGGGCCTCTGGCAAGAGGACCTGCACCTGGACAACCTGCTGCGCCAGGACGGCAAGCTGTACCTGATCGACGGTGCCGGCATCAAGGCCGAGACCCCCGGCCAGCAGCTATCGCGCCAGCGTGTGCTGGAAAACCTCGGGGTGTTCTTCGCCCAGTTGCCCAAGCGCCTGGAACCGTTCATCGAAGAAGCCCTGGTGCACTACATCCTGGCCAACGCCGAGCACGCGTTGCCGCTGGAAGCCTTGCAGAAGCAGGTGGACAAGGTGCGCAACTGGCGCCTGAAGGATTACCTGGACAAGGCCGGCCGCGAATGCACGTTGTTCAGCGTCGAACGCAACCTGTCCGGGCTGCGGGCGATCCGCCGCGACGAGGTCGAAGCGATGCGTCCGCTGCTGGAGCAAGCCGATGCGCTGATCGACCAGGGCCATCTGTACAAGACCGGTGGCGCGGCCAGCGTGGCGCGTATCGAGGTAGCCGGGCGCAAGCTGGTGCTCAAGCGCTACAACATCAAGAACACCGCCCATTGGTTCAAGCGCTTCTGGCGCCCGAGCCGGGCCTGGCATTCATGGATCGAGGGCCACCGCCTGGCGTTTCTCGACATCGCCACGCCTCGGCCCCTGGCGGTGCTGGAGCAGCGCGTGATGGGGCTGCGCAGCACGGCCTACCTGGTCACCGAGTACGCCGACGGACCAGACCTGATCGAATGCTTTGCGCCCTACGTGGACAGCGGCGAGGCACCTGACGAGCAGGTCGAGGCCCTGGCGCAGGTGATGCGCCAATTGATCCGCGAACGCATCAGCCACGGTGACTTCAAGGGCCACAACCTGTTCTGGCAGGATGGCCAGTGGTCGCTGATCGATCTCGATGCCATGTGCCAGCATGCGACCCAGCTGAGTTTCGCCCCAGCCTTCGCCCGCGACCGCGCGCGGCTGTTGCGCAATTGGCCCAGCGGCAGCGCCCTGCATCGACGCTTGAATGAGGTGCTGCCGCGCCTGGCCGAGTGAGGCGCGCGCTACGCCAGCGCCAGCCAGTCACTGCTGCGCCCGGCCTGGCGCAAGCGGATTCGCCACTCTCCATCTACCTGTCGCAGTGTCGCCCAGGCCTGCACGGCACCTGCCGCGGCTTCCGGCATGCGCAGATGATAGTGCCCGGCCAGCAGGTGCCTGCGCACAGGCAACTGCCTGCCGTTGATCAGCAGGTAAAGCTCGCCTTGTGCATCGAACAGGTCGGCTTCCCCAGCCACTTCCACTCCTGCCAGGGGTGGGTGCAACTGGCTGTCTTCGAGCAACTGGCGTATATCCGGTAGCCCGTCATGCCACAGCACGGGTGAGTCGATCACCCAGCGGCCATCTTGTAAGCGCTTGAGTGGCTGCTTGATGTA
The DNA here is from genome assembly GCF_014268885.2 of Pseudomonas xantholysinigenes. Classification (NCBI taxonomy): domain Bacteria; kingdom Pseudomonadati; phylum Pseudomonadota; class Gammaproteobacteria; order Pseudomonadales; family Pseudomonadaceae; genus Pseudomonas; species Pseudomonas xantholysinigenes. The sequence continues at coordinate 416,757 of NZ_CP077095.1, forward strand.
GGCATCCGGCTGCCTGGGATCGGTCGTACGCCAGCGGTGGCCATCGAAGCTGACATGGTAGAAGCGCCCTTGACCATCCTGGATGTAGTACTGGGACAGCCCAGGGTTGGCCCCGGTCTTTTCGAAGACCCCTTCGCCGTGAACCCCGTCGATGCGGTAGCGCAGTTGGCTGACCTCCACCGGTACCGCGTGGCTGGGCGGCAAGGTCAGCGGCCTGGGCGGCGGCAACCCCCGGAACGCGCGGCGCATTAGGGTCGAGCCGGAGAAGCCCTTGATGCCCGAAGGCAGCGGGCTCAGGCCGCCGACCACGTTGTTGATGGCGTCGAGCGAGTGACTGAGGGCGGCGAACGCGTGGTGCAGGGCTTCCTCATGGTTGTCCTGGCCCATGGCCTGCACGCCGTCGAGCACGGAGATGGTCAGGCGCCCCAGGGCCAGGGCGGCCATGGCCGGATAGGGCAGGACCAGGCTGAGCAGGTCGAGCAGGATCCGCAGCGTATCCAGGCCGAAACGGCCCAGCAGTTCGCGATTGCTGCGGGTACTGGCGTCGGTCTGCGCCATCAGGCTGCGGACTTCGGCGCGGTACACTTCGTCGAACAGATGACCGGCGATGACCGGGCGCTGTACATGGGGGGCCAGGCGGCCTTTGCGCAACAGCGTGTCGATCTTGTCCGGGTCGGCTAGCGGCATGCGCTGGGTCACGTACTGGCGTAGTGCAGGATCCTTGCGCAAGGCCTTGAGTAATTCGCGGGTGTTGCGGTATTCACGCCAGGGGCGCCGGTCGGGCGCGTCAGGGGCATAGATCACCACGCGGGGGCTGACGGTTGTTTTGCCATTGAGCAAGAGCAGACCGTGCACGGTATGGCCCTGGATCAGCAGTTGCCGTACGTCGATCCGATGGCCTCTGTCAGTGACGCGGCCGTGTCGCTCGGGGTGCTCGATCAGTGCTCGGGCCCAGGCATAGCCTTGCTCCATGGTGCCCGGGAGGAAATGCCCGGCATAGCGTGCCTTGGCCGCCTCGGCATGCATGCGCGCGCGATTGATGCGGCCATGGGCTTGCCGGCGCCATTGCGCCTGTTCCGAGTCCAGCAGGTGCTGGCGCAGGAAGCGGTTGTAGCGGGTGCCAGCATCGAGGTTGCGCACCAGTTGCTTGACCCTGGCTGGCGTCAACGCCTCGATGGGCGCGCCGTCATCCCGGTGCACTCGGGCGGTGATCCAGTAGTCGGTGTCGAACCAGGCGATATTGAGTAGGGCCAGGTCCTCGAGCTTGTAGGTCACCGGGACCATCTCGATGCTGTCATCGGCATGGGGCCGGCTGTTGACCGGAATGTAGGACGACGGTGCCAGTGGGTTGACCAGCGGCCCGGTGCGTCGTGCCAGGGTGACGCTGACCTGAATCTCCTCGGGCGGCACGATGATCCCTGGGTTCCAGCGCAAGCCTTCGCCCAGGCGAGCCCTGACCCATTGCAGCAGGTCGTGGCGTTGCTGGAACTGCGCCAGCGTCAGGATGCCCGGGGCACTGGCCTGGCTGATCGCGCCGGCCAGCTCCTGCAGGGTTTGCATGACATGCGCCAGGGCTTGGGGCGAGGCTTCGCGCAGCCAGTCGGGGAGGTGCTTTTCCAGCAATAGCGCATAACGGGTGGCCAGCGGCTGCGCGCTGCCGATGTAGGGCTTGAGGTCCAGTGCGGCGTTCAGGCGATCGGTGTCGGGGGGCGTGGACGTGCTCCAGAGCGCATTGAGGGCGGCCCGCTGCTGGTCGATCAAGGCCAGGGCCTGGTAGTCGAATGGGTCATCGGCGTACCACTCGTAGCGCAGCCGGTCGGCATCACGAATGGTTGCCTGGTCTTGCGCGCTGGCCACCAACCCCAGCAAGGGCTGGGACTGCAAGGGATCATCGAGACGCTCACATAACTCGACATGCAGTTCGGCGAGGCTGGCGAACGCTTCTATGCCATGCGGCAGGCTGCATAGCAGGGCCTTGCCAGTGGTCGTGCCCGGGATCACCTCGGTGCCAGGTGTGGCCGCGATGATGACCAGCGTGCCGGGCAGATTGCAGCGTCGGTTTGGGCTTTGCGTGGAGAACCAGGGGCGGAAGATTTCGGCCCGGGCTTGCCCCGTGGGTTGTCGCTGCCAGGGTAGCGGGTAGGCCAGGCAGGTGCGCAGGAGGAATTCGTCGGTGTCGTCGAGGGTGACATCGGCCAGGCGCAGCTCCAGTTCCGCTTGCAGTTGCGCCTGGCGCAGCCGCGCCAGTTGCTGCCTGCGGCTGTGCCCGCCGTTGCCCTTGGCCTGCCAGAAGTTGGCCAGGTCGCTGAAGAACTGCTGGCGTTGCTGGCGCGCAGGACGTTGCGTGTCGAGGACGGGCTGGCCTTGTTGCAGGTTGGTTATGCGTGTGTCGAGGGCTTCGAGGTGTTCGAGTGGGGTCATGGTGAGGCTCCTGGGCAATCAGGTGCACACCATGGCCGCTCTCGTTCGGCGCAGGGCGGTAGCCGGTTATTGGCGCCGACGTGGCCAGAAGCCGCTCAATCCCAGTACGGCGGAGCTCCCCAGGCCCAGCCAGGCCAGGCTGTCCCAGGCGCCGTCACCCAGCAGCGCGGCGAACAGCCCGATGGCGCTGAGCAAAGCGATCAGCAGCGGCCAGGCGAAGATCCGACAGGTCGATTGCGAGGCATGGCTCATGGGCGTGCCTCCCGGGGCTTGCGCTGCTTGCCCCACCACAGGTACAGGCCGCTACCCAGCACCACGATGGTCAACACATCGAGCAGTGCCCAGAGGATCTGCATCGGCCGGCCGCCGTAGTCGCCAAAGTGCAGCGGCTGTGACAGTCCCATGGCGTCCATGTACCAGGGGCGGTCGCCGACCGCGGTGACTTCGAGGGTGCGGGCATCGATCAGTACGGGGGTGAACAGGTGCGAGGTCAGGTGCGTGGCGCCATTCATGAACACGGCGTAGTGGTGCTCGCTGGAGAAACGCGTGCCGGGGAAGGCGATGAAGTCGGGGCGCATACCGGGCGCGGCCTGCTCGGCGATTGCCAGCAGTTGGCTCGCCGGGGCGCGCTCGGTCAGCGGCGGTGCGTCGCGGTAGGGCGCGACCATGGCGGCCAGGCTGTCGTTGCGCCAGGCGGCGATCACCAGGTCGGAGAGGGCGCTGATCACCCCGGTGACGCCGACCACCAAGGCCCAGGTCAGGGTGACCACGCCGATCAGGTTGTGCAGGTCGAGCCAGCGCAGGCGCCGGGATTTGTCGTGGCGCACCGTGGCGAAGCGCAGGCGGCGCATGAACGGCGCGTACAGCACGGTGCCGGAGATGATCGCCACGACGAACAGCACGCCCATGAACGCCAGCAGCAGCTTGCCGGGCAGGCCGGCGAACATGTCCACGTGCAGGCGCAGGATGGTCATCATCAGGCCGCCGTTGGCCGCCGGCATGGCCACGGCCTCGCCGGTGCGGGCGTCGAGCATGAAGGTGTGGGACTGGTCGGGGTGGGTGCCGGCGGTGGCCGCCATTATTGCCACCACGCCGTTGGGTTCGTCCGCTTCGTAGCCGAAGTACTGCATCACTTCGCCGGGGCGGTGTTGCTCGGCCTTGAGCACAAGCTGCTGCAGGTCCAGGTGCGGGGTGCCGGCGGGCATCTCGCGCAATTCAGGGGCGTCGCCCAGCAGGTGTTCGAGTTCGTGGTGGAAGATCAGCGGCAGGCCGGTCAGTGCCAGTAGCAGCAGGAACAGCGTGCACACCAGGCTGCTCCAGGTATGGACCGCCGACCAGCGGCGGATGGTTAGGCTTTTCATCACGGCTCCTTGCGCCCTCGGGTGCCCTGCCCGCGCCCATGCTGGGAGCGGGTGGGGCACCCGAGGGCTTAGGTCACTCAGAACTTGTAGGTGGCGCTGGCGACGACGCTACGCTGATCACCGTAGTAGCAGTAGTACCCATCGCAAGTGGAGAGGTAGTCCTTGTTCAGCAGGTTGCTGGCGTTGATGGCCACCGAGGCGCCCTTGAGGCTGTTGTCCAGGCGGCCCAGGTCATAGTGCACGGCGGCGTCGAACACAGTGTAGGCCTTGCTCTTGCCGAGCCAGGTATTGGCTTCGTCACCGTAGCGGCTGCCGGTGTAACGTGCGCCCAAGCCAATGCCGAAGCCGTCAAGCACACCGGTATGCCAGGTGTAGTCGGCCCACAAGGAGGCCTGCTGGTTGGGCATCTGTTGCAGGCGGTTGCCTTTGTACGGCCCTTTCTGGACTTCGGATTTGGCCAGGGTGTAGGCGGCGATCACTTTCAAGTTGTCGGTGACGTCGGAGACGGCTTCCAGCTCCAGGCCGTGGACCTTGACCTCACCGGTCTGGCTGGAGACCGGCACCCCGCCCACGTTGTTGGTGACGGTCACGTTCTTCTGGGTGAGGTCATATACGGCCGCAGACAACAGGGTGTTGGAGCCAGGTGGCTGATACTTGATACCCAGTTCCCACTGCTTGCCTTCGGTGGGCTTGAACGACTTCTCAGGGCTGGCTTCAGAGCCGCTGCTCGGCTGGAACGACTCGGCGTAGGACAGGTAGGGGACGAAGCCTGAGTCGAACACGTAGCTGAGCGCCGCGTTGCCGCTGAACTGCTTGTCGCGTTGGGTGTTGGTGGCATCACCCAGGTTGTGGAAGGTGGTGCCAGTGTGTACCCAGTCCTCGCGCCCGCCCAGGGTCAGGCGCCATTTGTCGAGTGCCATCTGGTCCTGGACGTAGAGCCCGGTCTGGACGGTTTTCTGGTTGTAGTCCAGGTAAGCCGAGGAACGGGGCGGTCGGGTGATCGGCAAACCGTACACTGGATTATTGACGTTGGTGGTCGGCAGTCCGAAGCCGTAGATGGAGAGGAAGTCGGAGTCGGTACGTTGGTGATCCAGGCCGATCAGCACGGTGTGGCTGATGTCACCGGTAGTGAAGTCGGCCTGGAAGTTGTTGTCGAGGGCGAACTGGCTGATGTCCTCGTCGACGTTGGTCGACATGCGGCTGGCATTGCCCTCGTTGTCCACGGGGCCGCCTGGCTGGTAGTAGCTGCCGACGGTGATTGTCTGGAATGACAACTCTGTCTTGGTGTAGCGCAGGTTCTGGCGGAATTGCCAGACATCGTTGAAACGATGCTCGAAGGCATAACCCAGGGCGTAGTAAGTGCGGTCGTAGAACTCGTAGTCCGGATCGCCAAGATTCTTGTGGCGGGAGATCTTGCCGAATGGCATATCGATCTTGGTGCCTTGTATGGGGTAGAACTGGCTGGTGGCGCCGGTATCGTCACGGGTGAACTGGCTGAGGAATGTCAGCGAAGTGTCTTCGTCGATGTTCCAGGTCAGGCTTGGGGCGATGTTGTAGCGCTTGTTCTCGATATGGTCGATCTGCGTACCGCTGTCGCGCACGACACCGCTGATGCCATAGAGGAACTGGCCTTGCTCATCGATCTTGCCGGTACTGGCGAAGTTGATCTGGCGGTGGTTGTCGCTGCCGTACTGCAGTTGGATCTCGTGGCTGCTCTCAGCCTGGGGGCGGCGGCTGACCATGTCCAGCAGGCCACCGGGCGGGGTCTGGCCATACACCGACGAGGCCGGGCCACGCAGCAGCGCAAGTCGGTCGAGGTTCCAGGTTTCAGGTTTCGGGGTGGCATACACGCCGCGGGGCAGGGGCAGGCCGTCGAGGAACTGGGTCGGCTCGAAGCCGCGCACACGCATCCAGTCATAGCGGGTGTCGCTGCCGAAACTGGCCGAGACGATGCCCGGCATGTACTTCACCGCGTCATCCAGGCTTTGCACGCCGCGGTCGCTCATCTGCTGGCGGGTGGCGACGGAAATGGAGCGTGGGACTTCGACCAGGGCAGTGTCGGTCTTGGTGCCGGCGGCTGTGCGTTTGGCGGTATAGCCCTCGACCGGTCCCCAGGCGCTTTCGTAGCTGCTGTTGGCGTTGATATTGGTTTCCGGGAGCGCCAGGGTGCCCTCAGAGACGGCCATCAGGCTGTAGCTGCCGGCGCTGCCCTGCTGCAATTGCAGGCCGGTGCCGCGCAGGGCGGCCTGCATGGCGCCGAGGGCATCGTACTGGCCGTTGACGGGGGCCGAGGCGCGGCCCTGGACCAGGTTCGGGTCGATGGCCAGGGCAATGCCGGCCTGACTGGCGATCTGGTTGAGGGTGCTGGCCAGCGGACCGCTGGGCAGGTTGTAGGCCCGCGAGGCCGCTTGTTCGGCGGCGAACAGGGCGGGGCTGGCCAACGGGGCGGCCAGGCCAATGGCCAGGGCCATCAGGCTGGGGCGAAGCAAAGCATCAACGGCACGGGACATGCAGCGGCTCCTCGACGAAATAGTGCTGACTGCTTCCTTGCCGAGCGAGATTGGGAAAGTGACAGGGTGGTTTGAAAAAAAGTTTCGAGCTTCAAGCTGCAAGCAAAAACAGGCCGGTGCGAATGGCTTTTGCTTGCAGCTAGTTGCTTGCAGCTGCCTCGACGGTCACCCACCACGGCGTGTGCCGTTCGATCTTCACCGGCAGTGCCGGCAGCAACGAGGCCAGGGCCAAATCGGTGTCGGTCAGCGGGAAGCTGCCGCTCACGCGCAGGTCGGCCACCTCGTCGGTGACGCCCAGGTGGCCGCTGCGGTACTGGCCCAGGGTGGCCAGCAGGTCGGCCAGGCGTACGTTGTCCACCACCAGCATGCCGCGGGTCCAGGCATCGCTGCCAACCGCTACCGGGCTCACCCGGCCTAGGCCATCGGCGCTCATCAGCACCTGCTGGCCTTCGCCCAGCACCTGTTCGTCGCCACTGTTCTGCGGTTTGGCGGCCACCGAGGCTTGCAGCACCTCCAGGCGGGTGCCGTCGTGTTCGCGTTTGACCAGGAAGCGTGTGCCCAGCGGGCGCAGGCGGCCTTCCTCGGTGCGTACCAGCAGTGGGCGGCTGTCGGCATGGCCGGTCTCGACCGAGATTTCGCCCTGGCGCAGCACGATCAGTCGTTGCTCGCCTTTGAAGTCGATGTCGACCGCTGTCTGGGTGTTCAGGCTCAGCAGGGTGCCGTCTTCCAGGCGCAGCGTGCGCATTTCACCGGTGCCGGTGCGCTGGTCGGCCAGCCAATAGGCCGGCGCCAGGGTGGGAACCCCCGCCCCGAGCAGCAGGCCGCCAATCAGCAGCAGACCGGCCAGGCCACCACCGAGCCCGCCCAGGCGCTGGCGCAGTCCGGCACGCGATTGCAACAGGGTATGTCGCACCGGGCCCGCGGCGGCGTGGACGCGCTGGTCGAGCGCGCCCAGTTGGCGCCAGGCGCGGGCATGTTCTTCGTGGGCGGCGTGCCAGCGCATGAAGTCGTTGCGTTCGTCCGGGGTACCGCTACCTTCGTCCAGGCACAGCTTCCAGGCGATGGCTGCTTCCAGCACTTCGCTGGAAACCGGGGCGTGGTTCATGTCGGTGCCCCGTACAGGGCGATGTAGCACTGGCGCAGGCCCTGGGCGATGTACTGGCGCACGCGGGACACCGAGACACCCAGGCGCTCGGCGATCTCGGCGTGGCCGAGGCCGTCCAGGCGGTTGTACAAAAAGGCCGCGCGGGCCTTGCTCGACAACTTGCCGAGCAGGCGGTCGATGGCCTTGAGGTCTTCGAGGATCAGGTGCTGGAGTTCCGGGGAGGGCTGTTCGGCTTCGGCTATCAGGGCCAGTTCCGCCAGGTAGGCCTGCTCGAGGGCAGCGCGGCGGAAGTGGTCGAACAGCAGGCCCTTGGCCACGGCGGCGAGAAAGGCACGGGGCTCGCGCGGGGTGTCGAGCTGGTCGCGGCCAAGCAGGCGGACGAAGGTGTCCTGGCTCAGGTCCTCGGCACGCTGGCGACAGGCAGTGCTGCGCTGTAACCAGGCGAGCAGCCAGCCGCGATGGTCGCGGTACAGTGCCCCGATCAGGTCGGCGTGTGGACTGTGAGCAGACGTCAAGGAGCGCCCCCGGGAAAAATATGCGTTAACTAACGATAATTATTCGCGATTGTGTCAGAGGCAGGGGGCACGGCGCAATTGACGCTTATCGGATTGCCAGCATGGCAGGGAGAGCAGCCGTAAACGTTTGCGGTTCTCTTCAGGCCGTGTGCAATTTCTGTCGGCGCGGCGATTCGTGAGTCAAAGGCCGTGGTGCTGCACCTTGCGCCGCTGCCATTGGCCGAGCCGCTGGCGCAGTTGCAACGGGCTGTCCAGCTGTTGGCGGCGGGCCTGGCTGAACAGGATCAGCGCCAGTTCGGCGGTGACCTGGGCATCGGCGCTGGCATGGTGGCGAGCCTGCACCTCCAGGCCGAAACGAGCGATCCAGTCGTCCAGCCCGGCTTCGCGCAATACGGTATCGGGGTTGAGCATCGGCGCCAGTTCGGCGACATCCAGAAACGGCTGTTGCAGGCGCAAGCCCAGGCTGTCCTTCACCGCGCGTTCGAGCATGCGTTGGTCGAAGGGGGCGTGGAACGCCAGTACCGGGCTGTCGCCGATGAACTCGAGCAATTCGAGCAGCGCCTCGGCCGGGTCGCTGCCGGCGGCCAGGGCGCTGGGGCCCAGGCCGTGGATCAGCACGCTGGCGTTGGTCTTCTGCTCGGGCCGGCACAGGGTGCGTTCGAACGGGCGGCCTAAGGCGATGGCGCCGTCCTCGATGGCCACGGCGCCAATCGACAGGACCTGGTCGCGATTGGGGTTCAGGCCGCTGGTCTCCAGGTCGAGCACCACCCAGCGCTGCTCGCGCAGCGAACACACCGCCGCTGGCGCCGGGCGTGGCAGGCGGGCCAGGCGCTGGTGCAAGTCGGCAGCCAGCTCGGGTAGCGGTGCGCGCAGCCAGGCGAACAGGTTCACAGCTGGTACCGCAGGGCCAGGCTGCTTTGCAGGCGTTGGGCCTGGCGCAGAGACTCGCGCAGGATGCGCCGGTCCAGGTGGTTGAGGTTGTCCGGGTCGAGGCGGTTGGAGTACGGCAGGTTGTCGCGCGTCTGGCGCTGGTGCTGCTGCATGCGGGTCTGCTGAATGAAGTGGTAGGCCTCTTCATAGGCAGCGCCGTCCAGCGCCTCGATGACGCCTTTGGCGACCAGCTGGCGCAGGCGCTCGAGGGTGTTGCACGCGCCGATGCCGTTGGCCAGGGCCAGCAGCCTGGCGCCATCGACGAAGGGCGTCAGGCCCTGGACCTTGAGGTCGAGGGTGGCGGCCTTGTCGTCGCCCTGACGGGTCAGCACGAACTCGCGTAGACGGCCCACCGGAGGGCGCTGGCGCAGGGCGTTCTCGGCCATCATGCGCTGGAAGATACGGTTGTCGGCGACCTGTTCCAGCAGCGCCTGGCGCAGCTGCTCGCAGCCTTGCTCATCGCCCCAGACCACGCGCAGGTCGAAATAGATGCTCGAACCCAGCAGGTTTTCCGGGCTGGCCTCGCGCACGAACCCGGCGAAGCGCCGCGCCCATTCGCTGCGCGACAGGCACAGCGCGGGATTGCCGGCCATCACGTTGCCCTTGCACAGGGTGAAGCCGCATTGCGCCAGGTTGTGGTTGATGTGCTGGGCCAGTGGCAGCAGCTTGGCGCGGATCGCCTCGGCCTCGGCCTGGTCGACGGCGTCGAAGAGAATGCCGTTGTCCTGGTCGGTGTGCAGGGTCTGTTCGCGGCGCCCTTCGCTGCCGAAGCACAGCCAGCTGAACGGCACGCCTGGGTCGCCGCGCTCGGCGATGGCCAGTTCGATCACCCGGCACACGGTGTGATCGTTGAGCAGGGTGATGATCTGGGTGATCTGGGTGGATGAAGCACCGTGGGCGAGCATGCGCTCGACCAGCTGGCCGATTTCGCCACGCAGCGACACCAGGGTGTCGAGGCGCGGGGCATGGCGAATGGTGCGCGCCAGGTGCACCAGGTCGACCCGCTGCAGGGAAAACAGGTCACGCTCGGAAATCACCCCGCACAGGCGCTGGTTTTCCACCAGGCAGACATGGGCGATATGCCGCTCGGTCATCGCCATGGCGGCATCGAAGGCGCTGGCCTGGGGGCTGAGGTGGAACGGCCGAGGGGTCATGTAGCGTTCGATCGGCGCGGTCAGTTCGGCACTTGGGTCGGCCACCACCTGGCGCAGGTCGCGCAGGGTGAAGATCCCGATGGGAAAGCGCTGCGCATCGACGATGGCGATGCTGCCGACCTGTTGCTCGTGCATCAGCCCCACGGCCTCGCGCAGCGGCGTGTCGGCGGCGCAGACCACCGGATGGCGCAGCGCCAGTTCGCCCAGCGGCGTGTTCAGCGAGTACTGGGTGCCGAGGGTTTCCACGGCGCGCTGGCGTACCTGCTGGTTGACCTGTTCGAGCAGGCTGCTGACCCCGCGCAGGGCGAAGTCGCGGAACACGTCGGACATCGAGAACACACGGATGAACGCCGCCTTGTTCAACTGCAGGCAAAAGGTGTCCTCGCCGGCCAGGTGCTCGGTGCGGGTCGCCCGCTCGCCCAGCAGCGCGGCCAGTGGGAAGCATTCGCCGCTGGCGATCTCGAAGGTGGTCTCGGTGCCTGGCTTGGTCACATGGTGGCGCTCGCCGACCACCCGGCCCTGCTTGACGATGTAGAAGTGCTCGACCGGCCCGTCGCTGGGCTTGATGATGCTTTCACCGCCCGCGTAGAAACGCAGCTGGCACTGCTCCACCAGGTAGGCGAGGTGGCTGTGTTCCATCTGGTTGAACGGCGGAAACCGCTGCAAAAACTGCAGGGTGCCCTGGATGTTCTGCAGTACCGCAGTCCTGCCGGCTTGGGTGTAGGCGTCCTTTTTGCTCATGAAGCTGACCGTATCGCTACGCCGAACTATATATATCTATGTATAGAGGTCGGCTTTGTTGTTCTCGGCCTCCATGGTCGGCTGGCCGTCTTGCGGTGCCCATTGGACGTAAGTCTAGAGCGGGCGCTGGCAAAGACCCGACGAAAGGCGAACCAGGTTGCGTTACGTTGCGGTCTTAAAGCCGCGAGCGGGATTTTCTTGAAGAGATGGCCATGACCGAGCATGACGACATCCTCAGTGACGCTGAGCGCCAGGCGCTGGCCGGGGTGACTGCGCCTGGCGCACCCAGGCCCGTGGTGCTGGTGGTCGACGATAACCCAGTGAACAGCGAGGCGCTGAGCCTGTACCTGAAGAGCCGGGGCATTGCCTGTATGACGGCTGATGGGGCGCAGGAGGCCATGCTCAAGCTGCATTACGAGCCGCGTATCGCGTTGATGATCACCGACCTGCGCATGCAGCCGGCCGATGGCCTGGAGCTGATCCGTCAGGTGCGTGAGTCGGAGCGGGCCGCGCTGTCGATCATCGTGGTATCGGGCGACACCGATGTGAAGGAAGCGGTGGATGTGATGCACCTGGGCGTGGTGGATTTTCTGCTCAAGCCGGTGGATCTGGTGAAGCTGCTGGGGTTGGTGAAGCGAGAACTGCGGATAGAGTGATCTAGGCTGGGGCTGTTTTACAGCCCTTTCGCGGCACAAGGCCGCTCCTACAGAGAATCGCAATCCCCTGTAGGAGCGGCCTTGTGCCGCGAAAGGGCCGCAAAGCGGCCCCCTTGTCTTACAGCCCGTTGCGTGCCTTGAACTCGCGACGACGACGGTGCAGGACCGGCTCGGTGTAGCCGTTCGGTTGCTTGGCGCCCTCTACCACCAGCTCCACGGCCGCCTGGAACGCGATGTTGTCATCGAAGTTCGGCGCCATCGGTCGGTACAGGGCGTCACCGGCGTTCTGCTTGTCGACCACCGCAGCCATGCGCTTGAGGCTTTCCAGCACCTGCTCCTGGGTGACCACGCCATGGCGCAGCCAGTTGGCCAGCAGCTGGGCCGAGATGCGCAGGGTGGCGCGGTCTTCCATCAGGCCGACATCGTTGATGTCCGGCACCTTCGAGCAACCCACGCCCTGGTCGATCCAGCGCACCACGTAGCCAAGGATGCCCTGGGCGTTGTTGTCCAGCTCGTTGCGGATCTCGTCGGCCGACCAGTTGGTATTGGCGGCCAGCGGGATGGTCAGGATGTCGTCGACCGAGGCCGGGGTGCGGCTGGCCAGCTCGCGCTGGCGAGCCTGCACGTCGACCTTGTGGTAGTGCAGGGCGTGCAGCGTGGCGGCGGTCGGCGACGGTACCCAGGCGGTGTTGGCGCCGGCCAGTGGGTGGGCGATCTTCTGCTCGAGCATCGCCGCCATCAGGTCGGGCATGGCCCACATGCCCTTGCCGATCTGCGCGCGGCCTTGCAGGCCGGTGGCCAGGCCGACATCGACGTTGTTGTTCTCGTAGGCGCCGATCCATTTTTCGTTCTTCATGGCGCCCTTGCGCACCACGGCGCCGGCTTCCATGGAGGTGTGGATTTCGTCGCCGGTGCGGTCGAGGAAGCCGGTGTTGATGAACACCACGCGCTCGGCGGCGGCCTTGATGCAGGACTTGAGGTTGACCGTGGTGCGGCGTTCCTCGTCCATGATGCCGACCTTGACGGTGTTGCGTTGCATGCCCAGCAGGTCTTCGACACGGCTGAAGATCTCGGCGGCGAAGGCGACCTCTTCAGGGCCGTGCATCTTCGGCTTGACGATATACACGCTGCCGCTGCGGGTGTTCTTGCGGCTGGTATTGCCGTTGAGGTTGTGCAGGGCGATCAGGTTGGTGAACAGGCCGTCCTGGATGCCTTCGGGGATCTCGTTGCCCTGGGCGTCGAGGATCGCCGGGTTGGTCATCAGGTGACCGACGTTGCGCACGAACAGCAAGGAGCGGCCATGCAGGGTGACGCTGCCACCGTTCGGTGCGGCGTACTCGCGGTCCGGGTTCATGGTGCGGGTGAAGGTCTTGCCGCCCTTGCTCACGCTCTCGGCCAGGTCACCTTTCATCAGGCCCAGCCAGTTGCGGTAGACGATCACTTTGTCGTCGGCGTCGACAGCGGCGACCGAGTCTTCGCAGTCCATGATGGTGGTCAGCGCCGACTCCATCAGGATGTCCTTCACGCCGGCGGCGTCGGTGCTGCCGACCGGGGTGCTGGCGTCGACCTGGATCTCGAAGTGCAGGCCGTTGTGCTTGAGCAGTACGGCGGTCGGTGCGGCGGCGTCGCCATGGAAACCGATCAGCTGGGCGTCATCGCGCAGGCCGCTGTTGCTGCCGCCCTTGAGGGCGACCACCAGCTTGCCGCCTTCGATGCGGTAGCCGGTGGAGTCGACGTGGGAGCCAGCGGCCAGTGGCGCGGCTTCGTCGAGGAAGGCACGGGCGAAGGCGATCACCTTGTCGCCACGGACCTTGTTGTAGCCCTGGCCTTTCTCGGCGCCGCCTGCCTCGCTGATGGCATCGGTGCCGTACAGCGCGTCGTACAGCGAACCCCAGCGGGCGTTGGCGGCGTTCAGGGCGAAGCGGGCGTTCATCACCGGCACCACCAGCTGCGGGCCGGCCATCACGGCGATCTCTTCATCGACGTTCTGCGTGGTGGCCTGGAAATCGTCGGCTTGTGGCAGCAGGTAACCGATTTCCTGAAGGAAGCTTTTGTAGGCTGCGGCGTCGTGGGCCTGGCCCTGGCGTGCCTGGTGCCAGGCATCGATCTTGGCTTGCAGCTCGTCGCGCTTGGCGAGCAGGGCTTTGTTCTTTGGAGCGAGGTCTTTAATGATCTCTGCCGCCCCGGCCCAGAACTTGTCGGCTTCGATGCCGGTTCCAGGGATCGCTTCGTCATTGACGAAGTCGTACAGGGCCTTGGCGACCTGAAGGCCACCGACTTGAACGTATCCAGTCATTGCTTGCCTCACCTCTGCTCAGCTATTTCGCTTTCGCTCTTCTGTATTAAGCCTGTAGCGCTTCTCTAAACACGGCACCAGTGCATGCCCTCGGCATCGAGCGCGGCTGGGTGCGGCTCGCCAGACAGGCCGGCGGGCGGTTGGCGTATTTTCACAGGCGCCTTGGCAGACATCCAAACGACGTTTTGTAGTCCGCGCCGATGCATACTACATGAAGCAGCAGGCAGGTAAACATCAGACTAAAAGCGTCGTTCCGCGACCGATGAGTCGCATAGGGTCACGCTGGGAGTGCGTATGTTCGCAAAAAACAGGTGGATTGTTCCAGATAAATCTTGAAACAGTACACGATTGCCGAGCTGGACTGTCCTGCGGCAGGTTGCCGCGCCTTGCCTATACTGATGCGATCCCCGATTCATGGCCGTTTGCGACGGCCCCGAGCAAAGCAGAAGGAGTGGCCCGTGGACCATCTCGTACTCACCGTGATCGCCCCCGACAAGGCCGGGCAGGTCGAACGCGTTGCCCAGTGCATCGCCGATCACAACGGCAACTGGTTGGAAAGCCGCATGTCGCGCATGGCCGGGCAGTTCGCCGGGATCCTGCGGGTGGCGGTGCCGGCGGAAAACTATGCGGAGCTGGTCGAGTCGTTACAGAAGTTGAGTGACCATGGCATCAGGGTTCTGATCGCCGAAAGCGGCATCGAACCGTCCTGCACCTGGAAGCCGATCGCGATGGAACTGGTGGGCAATGACCGGCCGGGCATCGTTCGTGATATCACCCGGCTGCTGGCCGAGCAAGGGGTGAATGTGGAACGGCTGAGCACTGAGGTACGCCCAGCGCCGATGAGCAGCGAGCCGCTGTTCCATGCCGATGCGTTGCTGGCGTTGCCGTTGACCTTGTCGTTGGACGATCTGCAGGCGCGGCTGGAGAGCCTGGCGGATGATTTGATGGTGGAGTTGCGGCTGCGGCCGGAGGATTGATTCGAGATCGCCGGGGCTGCTTTGCAGCCCGTTCGCGGCGCCCTTGGTGGTTATCCCTATTTATCGGGGGCGACCCTGTGGATAACCTGGGGGGCCTCTTCGCTAGCCCAGCAATTACGAGGCCTAGCGAGACTTGAGCAAAAAACGTCCAATTATCAGAGGCTTGTGCACAAACGCCGGGGACGAGGGTGTGGATAACCTTTGGAGCGCTTGCTACAGGCCACGTCCCCCGTGGCCTGTAGCAATATGATCATTTTTTGATCAGGCGCGCTTGCGCAAGCTCAGCCAGGCATCGACGCTGTAGACAGCCAGCCCGGCCCAGATAAAGGCGAACGCCACCAAGGTGCTCGACGACAGGTGCTCGTCGAACAGCAACACCGCCTGCAGCAGCACCAAGGTTGGCGCCAGGTACTGCAGGAAGCCCAGGGTGGTGTAGGGCAGGTGGCGCGCGGCGGCGTTGAAGCACACCAGCGGTACCAGCGTCACCGGGCCTGCCGCAATCAACCACAAGGCCTCGCTGCTGCTGAAGAATTCAGGGCTGGCGCTGCTGGCTGTTGGATGCAGCAGCAACCAGCCAAGGGCGATGGGCACCAGCATCCAGGTCTCGACTACCAGCCCGGGCAGTGCCGCCACTGGCGCCTGCTTGCGGATCAAGCCATAGAAGCCGAACGACAGCGCCAAGGCCAGCGACACCCAGGGCAGGCTGCCAACCTGCCACACCTGCTGCGCCACCCCCAGTGCCGCCAGCACCACTGCCAGCCATTGCAGGCGACGCAGGCGCTCGCCGAGCAGCAGCATGCCCAGCAGCACGTTGATCAGTGGGTTGATGTAGTAACCCAGGCTGGCTTCGAGCATGCGGCCGTTGTTCACCGCCCACACATAAGTCAGCCAGTTGCCGGCGATCAGTGCCCCGCTCAGGGCCAGGATCGCCAGGCGCCGTGGGTTCTCGCGCAGCTCGCGCCACCAGCCGGGGTGTTTCCACACCAGCAGCAGGAGCGAACCGAACAGCGCCGACCAGAGCACCCGGTGGACGATGATCTCCACCGCCGGGACGCTCTGGATGGCTTTGAAGTACAGGGGGAACAGGCCCCAGATGATGTAGGCACCGAGGCCCAGAATGTACCCGCGACGCGGGTTGGCGGCGTGCATGCAGAATCCTTGCTTAGGTAGCTAAATGAAGCGACGGCTATTGTAGACAGAGCGCGGCGCGCTAGAACAATTTCAGCGGTTCTTCATCCAGGGCGGCAAGTTGCTCGCGCAGGGCGAGGATCTGGTCGCCCCAGTAGCGCGGCTGGCCGAACCAGGGGAAGCTCGGTGGAAACGCCGGGTCGTCCCAACGCCGTGCCAGCCAGGCGCTGTAATGCAGCTGGCGCAAGGCGCGCAGCGGCTCGATCAGGGCCAGTTCGCGTGGGTCGAAGTCGTGGAACTCGTTGTAGCCGTCGACCAGTTCGGCCAGTTGCCCCAGGCGTTCCTCGCGGCTGCCGGCGAGCATCATCCACAGGTCCTGCACCGCTGGGCCCATGCGGCAGTCGTCGAGGTCGACGACATGGTAGATATCGTCACGGTGCATCAGGTTGCCCGGGTGCAGGTCGCCGTGCAGGCGGATCAGCTGGTGCGGGGTGCGGGCGTAGAGGTCCTCGACCCGTTTGAGCAGGTCGCGCGCCACCGACTCGTAGGCCGGCAGCAGCTCGCGGGGCACGAAATCGCCATCGAGCAGGGTCTTGAGCGAGGCGTGGCCAAAGTTGTCCACAGCCAGGGATTCGCGATGCTCGAAGGGTTTGGTCGCGCCGACCGCGTGCAGGCGCCCGAGCAGTTGCCCGAGGCGATAGAGCTGGTCGAGGTTGCCCGGCTCCGGGGCATGTCCACCACGGCGCGGGAACAGGGTGAAGCGAAAACCCTGGTGCTCGAACAAAGAGCGCCCCTCGTGCAGCAGCGGTGCCACCACGGGCACTTCGCACTCGGCCAGTTCGCGGGTGAAGGCGTGCTCTTCGAGGATCGCCGCGTCGCTCCAACGCCCGGGACGGTAGAACTTGGCGATCAGCGGCTGCGCGTCTTCGATGCCCACCTGGTAGACACGGTTCTCGTAGCTGTTGAGGGCCAGCACCCGGGCGTCGCTGAGAAAGCCGAGGCTTTCCACGGCGTCCAGCACGAGGTCGGGGGTCAGGGTGTCGAACGGGTGGGACATGAAAGGCTCCAGGCGCGAGGGCAGCGTGGGCGCATGGTAGCGCAAGTTCCGCGCCAGGCGCGGTCACAGTCTTGCTCGGATACAGCCAGGCAGGCTAGACCGGCACGCCGAGCAACACATAGGACGGATGGAACTGCGCACGCAACACGCTACCCGACGTCACCTTGGCTTGCGTAAGCCAGTCTGCCTCGGCGAAGGCGCACAAGGTCTGGCCGTTGCCCAATGCCAGGCGAACCTCGCACATGTTCTCCTCGGTCGCCAGTACCTCTTCGACGCTGGCCGTCAGGCAATTGCTGCTGACGTCGGGCTGCTCGTCCGGCGCCAGCAAGCGCACCCACCCCGCCTTGAGCAATGCCACCACCGTGGCGCCCAGCGACAGCTCCAGCCCCTCGGTGCTGTCCGGGGTGATCAGCGCCTCGATCTCCAACCCACCGCCCAGCGCCAGGCTGATGCGGTCGTGGCGCCCTTCGCGGCGCAATGCCGTGATGCGGCCTTGCAGCTGGTTGCGGGCGCTGGTGCGTAACATCAGGCGGCCGAGCAGGTCGAGGTCGCTGGTTTCTTCGGCGGCTTCGAGCAACTGCGTCTGCAAGGCCTGCAGGCGTTGGTACAACCGCAGCACCCGCTCGCCCTCGGCAGACAACCGCGCGCCACCGCCGCCACGGCCACCGGTGCTGCGCTCGACCAGCGGCTGGGCGGCCAGGTTGTTGAGCTCGTCGATGGCGTCCCAGGCGGCCTTGTAGCTGATCCCGGCGGCCTTGGCGGCGCGGGTGATCGAGCCTTGTTCGGCGACATGCTGCAGCAGGGCGATGCGCTGGGGACGGCGGGCGATGTGCTGGGTGAGCAGGGCAGGCAGGGACATGGGCAGGATTCGGGGTTGCGGCAGGTCCCGAGACGTTGCCGCCCGTCTGCGCTCAAGTCAAGCCTGGCCCGGCCTGGGCGTGCGGGCCAGGCAGTAGATATCCACACGCTGGGCGCCGGCCTTGCGCAACAGCTGGGCGATGGCCTGCGCGGTGGCGCCGGTGGTCAGCACATCGTCGACCACCGCCAGGTGCAGGCCCTCGACCTGCGCGCCGGGCAGCAAGGCGAAGGCCTGGCGCAGGTTGCGCCGTCGCGCCTGGGCGCCCAGGGCCTGCTGGGCCGGCGTGTCGCGCGAGCGTACGAGCAGGTGCTCGTCGCACGGCAGGTTCAAGTGCCGGGCCAGCCAGCGGGCCAGCATCGCCGCCTGGTTGAATCCACGCTGGCGCAGTCGACGCCGAGCCAGGGGCACGGGCAACAGCCGGTCGGGGCGCGACAGGCCCTCGCTGTAGTGATGTTCGAGGGCGTGCCCGAGCAACTGTGCCAGCAGCCGGCCCAGCGGCCATTGGCTGTTGTGCTTGAAACGACTGATCAAGGTATCGACCGGAAAGCGGTATTCCCAAGCCGCGATCACCCGGTGAAACGGCGGTGAGCGGCGCCGGCAGCTGTTGCAGGCAAGGCCGCTCATCGCCAGCGGCAAGGCGCAGCGCCGGCATTGATCCCTCAGCCACGGCAACTCCTGCTCGCAGGCCATGCACAGTGCATAGGGTTGCTGGGCGAGCTCATCACAAAGCAAGCAGGTTTGATTGATATTTAACCAGTTGTAAACCAGTGTCTTTATGTTTGGTTGACAGTTCATGGGCCTTCCGTGACTATGCGAGCTATCCGTGATGCGCTGACAGGCTTCACTGTCCCGGCGCCAGCTTCAGCCTAAACAAGGAAACGCCGATGAGCGCCAGCACAACTGCAACAACACGTCACGACTGGTCCCTGGCCGAGGTCAAGGCGCTGTTCCAGCAACCGTTCAACGACCTGCTGTTCCAGGCGCAGACCGTGCACCGCGCGCACTTCGACCCGAACCGCGTGCAGGTTTCGACGCTGCTGTCGATCAAGACCGGCGCCTGCCCGGAAGATTGCAAATATTGTCCGCAGTCCGGTCACTACAACACCGGGCTGGAAAAACAGAAGCTGATGGAAGTGCAGAAGGTGCTGGAGGAGGCCGCCCGGGCCAAGGCCATCGGCTCTACCCGTTTCTGCATGGGTGCGGCGTGGAAGCACCCGTCGGCCAAGGACATGCCCTACGTGCTGGAAATGGTCAAAGGGGTCAAGGCCATGGGCCTGGAAACCTGCATGACCCTCGGCAAGCTCGACCAGGAGCAGACCCAGGCCCTGGCCCAGGCCGGCCTGGACTACTACAACCACAACCTCGACACCTCGCCGGAGTTCTACGGCAGCATCATCACCACCCGCACCTACGGCGAGCGTCTGCAGACCTTGGCCTACGTGCGCGATGCCGGGATGAAGATCTGCTCCGGCGGCATCCTCGGCATGGGCGAGTCGCTGGATGACCGCGCAGGCCTCTTGATCCAGCTGGCCAACCTGCCCGAGCACCCGGAGTCGGTGCCGATCAACATGCTGGTCAAGGTCGCCGGCACGCCGCTGGCCGAAGAAGAAGACGTCGATCCATTCGACTTCATCCGCATGCTGGCCGTGGCGCGGATCCTCATGCCCAAGTCCCACGTGCGCCTGTCGGCCGGTCGCGAGCAGATGAACGAGCAGATGCAGGCGCTGGCGTTCATGGCCGGGGCCAACTCGATCTTCTACGGCGAGAAGCTGCTGACCACCGCCAACCCGCAGGCCGACAAGGACATGCAGCTGTTCGCCCGCCTCGGTATCCAGCCCGAAGCCCGCGAAGAACATGCCGACGAGGTGCACCAGGCGGCCATCGAGCAGGCCCTGGTCGAGCAGCGCAGCAGCGAGCTGTTCTACGACGCAGCCTCGGCCTGAGCATGGCCTTCGACCTCGCCGCGCGGCTGGCCGAACGGCGTGCCGCCGACCTATATCGTCAGCGTCCGCTGCTGGAGAGCCCGCAAGGGCCCGAGGTGGTGGTCGACGGCCAGCCGTTGCTGGCCTTCTGCAGCAACGACTACCTGGGCCTGGCCAATCACCCTGAAGTCATCAAGGCCTGGCGCGACGGCGCCGAGCGCTGGGGTGTCGGCGGTGGCGCATCGCACCTGGTGATCGGCCACAGCACGCCGCACCACCAGGTGGAAGAGGCATTGGCCGAACTGACCGGGCGCCCGCGGGCGCTGCTGTTCTCCACCGGCTACATGGCCAACCTCGGTGCCATCACCGCGCTGGTGGGGCAGGGCGACACGGTGCTGCAAGACCGCCTCAACCACGCGTCCCTGCTCGATGGCGGGCTGCTCAGCGGCGCGCGCTTCAGCCGCTACCTGCACAACGACCCCGGCAGCCTGGCCAGCCGCCTGGACAAGGCCAGCGGCAACACCCTGGTGGTCACCGATGGCGTGTTCAGCATGGATGGCGACTGCGCCGACCTGCCGGCCCTGGCCGAGGCGGCACGGGCCCGCGGCGCCTGGCTGATGGTCGACGACGCCCATGGCCTGGGCACGCTCGGCGCCAATGGCGGCGGGCTGGTCGAGCATCACGGCCTGGGCCTGGAGGATGTGCCGGTGCTGATCGGCACGCTCGGCAAGGCCTGTGGAACTTCCGGCGCCTTCGTCGCCGGTAGCGACGAACTGATCGAAGCGCTGGTGCAGTTCGCCCGGCCCTACATCTACACCACCAGCCAACCCCCAGCGTTGGCCTGCGCCACGCTCAAGGCCTTGGCGTTGCTGCGTGGCGAAACCTGGCGGCGCGAGCACCTGGCCGCGTTGATCAAGCAGTTCCGCGCCGGCGCCGAGCAGATCGGCCTGACCTTGATGGACAGCCACACGGCAATCCAGCCGATCCTGATCGGCGATGCCGCTCGGGCCATGGCGTTGTCGCGCAAGTTGCGCGAGCGCGGGTTGCTGGTCACCGCGATCCGACCGCCAACCGTGCCCGCCGGCAGCGCGCGCCTGCGGGTAACCCTGAGCGCCGCCCACAGTGAGGCGCAGGTGCAGCTATTGTTGAATGCATTGGCCGAGTGTTATCCACAGCTGGAGTCCGCCGATGCGTAACCGACTGATCCTCCTGCCCGGCTGGGGCCTGGGCTGTGCTTCCCTCGAACCGCTGGCCGCCAGCCTGCGCGCCCAGGACCCTCGCCTGCAGGTCGAGTTGATGCCCCTGCCGGAGTTGGCCGACAGTGATGTCCAGGCCTGGGTCGACCATCTGGACCGCAAGCTGCCGACCGATGCGTGGCTGGGCGGCTGGTCGCTGGGCGGCATGCTCGCCAGTGCCCTGGCGCACAAGCGCGGCGACCACTGTTGTGGCTTGCTCACGCTGGCCAGCAACCCCAGTTTTGTCGTCCGTCCGGACTGGCCCCATGGCATGCCGGTCGACACTTTCGGCACCTTCCTCGACGGTTGCCGCAGCCATACCCAGGTGACCCTCAAGCGTTTCCGCTCGCTGTGCAGCGACGGCGCGCAACAGCCGCGTACCTTGTTGCGCCAGCTCGGCGTGGGCGTACCAGATACCGACCCGCTGTACCTGGCCACCGGGCTTGAAGTCCTGGCCAAGCTGGACACCCGCACCGCCCTGGAGCAATACGGCGGCCCGCAGCTGCACCTGTTCGCCGGCAGCGACGCGCTGGTGCCGGTGGAAGCGGCCAAGGCCCTCAGCGACCTGTTGCCGGACGTGGAAGTCGGCCTGGTCGAAGACAGTTCCCACGCCTTCCTGCTGGAATATCCCCAGGAGCTGGCGGCGGGCATCAAGAGTTTCCTGCATGAGAGTGGCGATGACTGACCTTTCCCACCCAACCCTGCCCGGTGCCCTGCCGGACAAGCGCCAGGTGGCGGCTTCGTTCTCCCGCGCGGCGGCCAGCTACGACAGTGTCGCGGCCCTGCAGCGCGCGGTGGGCATGGCCTTGCTCGACAAGCTGCCCGATGGCTTGGCGCCTGCGCGCTGGCTCGACATGGGCAGTGGCACCGGGCACTTCAGCCGAGCCCTGGCTGAGCGCTTCAACGATGCCAGCGGTGTGGCCCTGGACATCGCCGAAGGCATGTTGCGCCACGCCCGCGAGCAGGGCGGCGGCGCGCATCAGCATGTGGCCGGCGATGCCGAGCGCCTGCCGTTGCGCGATGCCAGCGTCGACCTGCTGTTCAGCAGCCTGGCCGTGCAGTGGTGTGGCCAGTTCGCCAGCGTGCTGGACGAGGCGCAACGGGTGCTGCGCCCGGGCGGCGTGCTGGCGTTCAGCAGCCTGTGCGTGGGCACGCTGGATGAACTGCGCGCCAGTTGGCAAGCGGTGGACGGCATGGTGCATGTCAACCGTTTCCGCCGGTTCGAGGACTACCAGCGGTTGTGCGGCGCAAGTGGCTTGCAGGTGCTCGAGCTGGAGCGGCGTGCGCATGTCCTGCATTACCCCGATGTCCGCAGCCTGACCCATGAGCTCAAGGCGTTGGGCGCCCATAACCTCAACCCTGGGCGCCCTTCCGGGCTCACCGGGCGGGCGCGGATGCAGGGTTTGCTGGATGCCTATGAACAGTTCCGCCAGGCGCAAGGCCTGCCTGCCACCTACCAGGTGGTCTACGGCGTCCTGCGCAAACCGTTGGACGGGGAGCCGTGACATGAGCCAGGCCTATTTCATTGCCGGCACCGATACCGATGTCGGCAAGACCACCATCGCCGCAGGCTTGCTGCATGCGGCGCGGCAGTTGGGGTTGAGCACGCTGGCGGCCAAGCCGGTGGCGTCCGGCTGCGTGGTGACCGCCAAGGGGCTGCGCAATAGCGATGCCCTGGCGTTGATCGACGAAAGCTCGGTCAAACTGCCTTACGAAGCGATCAACCCCTTCGCCTTCGAGCCGGCGATCGCCCCCCATGTGGCGGCCCGCGAGGCCGGGGTGGCGTTGAGCGTGCCGGCATTGCGCGATGCCATGCAACAGGTGCTGGCACAGCACGCCGATTTCACCCTGATCGAGGGTGCCGGTGGCTGGCGCGTGCCGTTGTCCGACCATGCCAACCTGTCCGACCTGGCCATTGCCCTGAAACTGCCGGTGATCCTGGTGGTGGGAGTGCGCCTGGGCTGCATCAACCACGCCTTGCTCAGTGCCGAGGCCATTGCCCGGGATGGGCTGCAGTTGGCCGGTTGGGTGGCGAATATCGTCGATCCGCGCACGGCGCGGCTGGAGGAAAACCTGTCCAGCTTGGCCGAGCGCCTGCCGGCGCCGTGCCTGGGGCGGGTGCCCTGGCTGAAGGCGGCGGCAGCGGCTGCGGTGGCCGAGCATCTGCAGTTGGACCTGTTGGACTAGTGTCCTGCCGGCGAACCCGCCAAGATCACGATTTACATCATTCGATTCTATTGGATGGCACTAGGCTATTAGCGATTTAAACGGGCCTTTTGCCGGATCTACTGCTTTAATAAGGCCTGTTCACTATCCAGCGTCACGGAGTCCTGACATGGAAATCAATGCAAGCTCCGCCTTCTACGCGGGCCTTGGTGCCATCCAGGCCGGGCAGAATCGCGTCGACCAGGCAGCCCAGCAGATCGCCAGCGGCGCGGTCGAGCGCGGCGAGGCGGGCGGCCAGGCCAGCCAATTCCAGGCAGAACGCTTGCGCGGCGTCGATCGCAGCCAGCAGATGGACCTGGCTACCAGCACCGTGCAACTGGCCCTGGGCAAGCAAGAAGTCGAACTGGGCGCCAAAGTCGCCAAGGCTTCGGACGAAATGCTCGGTCGTTTCATCGACACCTACGCCTGACTGATCGACCCTTCTGACACACATCGCGGGGCAAGCCCGCTTCCATTCGTGGGGGCGGGCCTGCCCCGCGATGCGTTTGAGGGTGTCTGGCGTAAATGTCATGTTCGGCGGCATAAATGACACCGTTAGCCCTCCTTGACAGCGAGGCCACCTAAACGTAAGTTTCAAACAACTGTTTGACCGAAAGCCGCCAAGAGCTGGTCGGTATCCGCGGTCTCCCCACCGAACTCATCACAGAGGTTCATCGCAATGCCTGATTACAAAGCCCCCTTGCGTGATATCCGCTTCGTCCGCGACGAGCTGCTCGGCTATGAGGCGCACTATCAGAGCCTGCCGGGCTGCCAGGACGCCACGCCCGACATGGTCGACGCGATCCTCGAGGAAGGCGCGAAATTCTGTGAAGAGGTGCTGGCCCCGCTGAACCGTGTCGGTGACCTGGAAGGCTGCACCTGGAGCGAGTCGGGCGTGAAGACCCCGACCGGCTTCAAGGAAGCCTACAAGCAGTTCGTCGAAGGTGGCTGGCCGAGCCTGGCCCATGACGTCGACCACGGCGGCCAAGGCCTGCCCGAGTCGCTGGGTCTGGCCCTGAGCGAAATGGTCGGCGAGTCGAACTGGTCGTGGGGCATGTACCCGGGCCTGTCCCATGGCGCGATGAACACCATCTCCGCCCACGGCACCCCCGAGCAGCAGCACACCTACCTGACCAAGCTGGTCTCCGGCGAGTGGACCGGTACCATGTGCCTGACCGAGCCGCACTGCGGCACCGACCTGGGCATGCTGCGCACCAAGGCCGAACCCCAGGCCGACGGCAGCTACAAAGTTTCCGGTACCAAGATCTTCATCTCGGCCGGTGAGCACGACATGGCCGACAACATCGTCCACATCGTCCTGGCCCGCCTGCCCGATGCACCGGCCGGCACCAAAGGCATTTCGCTGTTCATCGTGCCGAAGTTCCTGCCCAATGCCGAAGGCGGCATCGGCGAGCGCAACGGCGTGAGCTGCGGCTCGCTCGAACACAAGATGGGCATCCACGGCAACGCCACCTGCGTGATGAACTTCGACGCCGCCACCGGTTACCTGATCGGCCCGGCGAACAAAGGCCTGAACTGCATGTTCACCTTCATGAACACCGCTCGCCTGGGTACCGCGCTGCAAGGCCTGGCCCACGCCGAAGTAGCGTTCCAGGGTGGTCTGAAGTACGCCCGTGACCGTCTGCAAATGCGCTCGCTGACCGGTCCGAAAGCGCCGGACAAAGCCGCAGACCCGATCATCGTCCACCCAGACGTGCGTCGCATGCTGCTGACCATGAAGGCTTTCGCCGAAGGCAACCGCGCGATGGTGTACTTCACCGCCAAACAGGTGGACATCGTCAAGTACAGCCAGGACGAGGAAGAGCGCAAAAAGGCTGACGCCCTGCTGGCCTTCCTCACCCCGATCGCCAAGGCGTTCATGACCGAAGTCGGCTTCGAGGCCGCCAACCACGGTGTGCAGATCTACGGTGGCCACGGCTTCATCGCCGAGTGGGGCATGGAGCAGAACGTGCGCGACAGCCGTATCTCGATGCTGTACGAAGGCACCACCGGCATCCAGGCCCTCGACCTGCTTGGCCGTAAAGTGCTGATGACCCAGGGCGAGGCGCTCAAGGGCTTCACCAAGATCGTCCACAAGTTCTGCCAGGGGCAGGAAGGCAACGAGGCCACCAAAGAGTTCGTCGAGCCATTGGCCGCGATCAACAAGGAGTGGGGCGAGCTGACCATGAAGATCGGCATGGCCGCCATGAAGGACCGCGAGGAAGTCGGCGCCGCTTCGGTGGACTACCTGATGTACTCCGGCTACGCCTGCCTGGCTTACTTCTGGGCCGACATTGCCCGCCTGGCCGCCGAGAAGCTGGCTGCCGGCACCAGCGAAGAGGCCTTCTACACGGCCAAGCTGCAGACCGCGCGCTTCTACTTCCAGCGCATCCTGCCGCGCACCCGCAGCCACGTCGCGGCGATCCTGTCCGGCGCCAACAACCTGATGGCGATGAAGGAAGAAGACTTCGGTCTGTCCATCTAAGCCAGCCGGTTGCACAAAAAACCGCCTGCCCTCACCGGCAGGCGGTTTTTTTTCGCCTGGGCTTTACGCTCCCCCTGTAGGAGCGGCCTTGTGTCGCGAAAGGGCTGCAGAGCAGCCCCAGGATTTCGATGTGAACGCAGAAAATGCTGGGGCCGCTTTGCGCCCTTTCGCGGCACAAGGCCGCTCCAGGCCCCGTGTAAACAGGAAGAATCCTACCCGGTGTCGCATCCAGTAACGAGAAAGTCTCAAGCTTCGCCCCTGATCTGCCGTTAAAGCGGCCATCTGTACTCATCTATTCATGTGCACTGCCGATGAAGTAGGGGCACAATGCCATTATTGATCTGCCGGGTCGGAGATTACCCTTGTTTCGTCTATCCGCTGTACGCGCGAGCCACTTCCTGCCTTCGCTGATTCTGTTGCTGGCAGGGCTTGCGGCAGCCTACGTGAGAGACCTCAGTGTCTTCTTCACGTCGCTGTTCAACGTTCTACCCACCTTGGTCCTGTTGCTGGGCGGCGCCTACTGCGCGGTGTACCGCCGCCAGCGTGAACTGTTCCTGATGGTCACGGTGTACATCGCCTACTTCCTGCTCGATACCCAGACCGACTTCTACCGTGACAATGGCCGGGTCCGCGAGGATGCCGCGGTGATCTTCCACCTGGTCTGCCTGTTGCTGCCGGCCTTGTACGGGCTGTATGGCGCCTGGCAGGAGCGTACCCACCTGGCCCAGGACCTGCTGGCGCGATTCGCCGTGCTGTTCGCCGTGGGCAGTGTGGCGCTGGCCCTGGAACAGAGCTTCCCCGAGGCGTTGCTGACCTGGCTGGCGGAGATCCGCTGGCCATCGTTGCACGGCCAGTGGATGAGCCTGATCCAGCTGGCCTACCCGCTGTTCCTCGCGGTGTTCATCCTGCTGGTGGTGCAGTACCTGCGCCAGCCCCGGCCCTTGCATGCGGCGCAGATCATCGGCCTGGTCGGGATCTTCTGGATGCTGCCCAAGACCTTCATCCTGCCGTTCACCCTGAACATCATGTGCAGCCAGGTCATGCTGATGATTGCCGCGGCGGTATCCCACGAGGCTTACCAGATGGCGTTTCGCGACGAGCTGACCGGGCTGCCGGGGCGCCGGGCGCTGAACGAGCGCATGCAGAGGCTGGGGCGCAACTACGTGATCGCCATGACCGACGTCGATCACTTCAAGAAATTCAACGACACCCACGGCCACGATGTCGGTGATCAGGTGTTGCGCCTGGTCGCCAGCCGGCTGTCCAAGGTGACCGGTGGCGGGCGCGCCTACCGTTATGGCGGCGAGGAATTCGCCCTGGTGTTCGCCGGCAAGACCGTCGAAGAGTGCCTGCCGCATCTGGAGTCGGTGCGCGAGATGATCGCCAACTACGCGATCCAGCTACGCGACCAGAACAGTCGCCCCCAGGACGATTCCGCAGGCCGGCAACGCCGCGGCGGTGGAGCCAGCAGCACGGTCTCGGTGACCATCAGTATCGGCGTCGCCGAGCGCCAGGTGGAGCACCGCAATCCCGACGAAGTGCTCAAGTCCGCCGACCAGGCGCTCTACAGCGCCAAGGGCGCGGGGCGTAACTGCGTGATGAGTTTTGGCCAGCAATCACGGCGTGGTGCCGTGCGCATGGCCTGATTGCGGGTGTGACCACATAGGACTATTCAGTCGCATGATGACCCTATGTCTCGGAAAAGTTGTTCGGTTACACTGCGGGTCATCCCAGTGCCGCGGCCCTCGACGGGCCGCCCCGACCCCGATAGCGAGAGGTTGTCATGGCTGAATATAAAGCGCCCCTGCGCGATATGCGCTTCGTCCTCAATGAAGTCTTCGACGTGGCCACACTCTGGTCGCAACTGCCGGGCCTGGCCGAGGCGGTCGACGCCGACACCGCCATGGCGGTACTGGAAGAAGCCGGCAAGGTCACGGGCAAGTCCATCGCCCCGTTGAGCCGCGCCGCCGACGAGGAAGGCTGCCACTGGGACAATGGCGCGGTGCGCACCCCAGCCGGTTTCATCGAAGCCTACCGGACCTACGCCGAGGGTGGCTGGGTCGGCGTCGGCGGTGACCCACAATTCGGTGGCATGGGCATGCCCAAGGCCATCTCGGCCCAGGTCGAGGAGATGGTCAACGCCTCGAGCCTGTCCTTCGGTCTGTACCCGATGCTCACCGCCGGCGCCTGCCTGTCGATCAACGCCCATGCCAGCGAAGCGCTCAAGGAGCAGTACCTGCCGAACATGTACGCGGGTGTCTGGGCCGGCTCGATGTGCCTCACCGAGCCACACGCCGGTACCGACCTGGGGATCATCCGCACCAAGGCCGAACCGCAGGCCGACGGTAGCTACAAGGTCAGCGGCACCAAGATTTTCATCACCGGCGGCGAACACGACCTCACCGAGAACATCATTCACCTGGTGCTGGCCAAGCTGCCGGACGCCCCGGCGGGCCCCAAGGGTATTTCGCTGTTCCTGGTGCCCAAGTTCCTGGTCAACGCGGACGGCAGCCTCGGCGCGCGCAACCCTGCTACCTGTGGCTCGATCGAGCACAAGATGGGCATCCAGGCCTCGGCCACCTGCGTGATGAACTTCGACGAAGCCGTCGGCTACCTCGTCGGCGAGCCGAACAAGGGCCTGGCGGCGATGTTCACCATGATGAACTACGAGCGCCTGGGCGTGGGTATCCAAGGCCTGGCTTCGGCCGAGCGTTCCTACCAGAACGCCGTCGAGTACGCCCGTGACCGCCTGCAGAGCCGTGCGCCGACCGGCCCGCAAGCGAAAGACAAGGTGGCTGACCCGATCATCGTCCACCCGGACGTGCGCCGCATGCTGTTGACCATGAAGGCGCTGATCGAAGGTGGCCGCGCCTTCTCCACCTACGTGGCCATGCAGCTCGACAGCGCCAAGTACAGCGAAGACGCTGCTACCCGCAAGCGCAGCGAAGAGCTGGTGGCGCTGCTGACCCCGGTGGCCAAGGCCTTCCTCACCGACCTGGGCCTGGAGTGCACCGTGCACGGTCAGCAGGTATTTGGTGGCCATGGCTACATCCGCGAGTGGGGCCAGGAGCAACTGGTGCGCGATGTGCGGATTACCCAGATCTACGAAGGCACCAACGGCATCCAGGCCCTGGACCTGGTCGGGCGCAAGGTGGTGGCCAGCGGTGGCGCCTACTACAAGCTGTTCGCCGACGAGATCCGCCAGTTCATCGCCACTGCCGACAGCGACCTGGGTGAGTTTACCAAGCCGTTGGCGGCGTCCCTCGACCAGCTCGATGAGTTGACGGCCTGGCTGCTGGACCAGGCCAAGGGCAACCCCAACGAGATCGGCGCGGCCTCGGTCGAGTACCTGCAGGCGTTCGGCTATGTCGCCTACGCCTACATGTGGGCGTTGATGGCCCGCGCGGCCAAGGCCGGCGAGGGCGATGCCGAGTTCTATGGTGCCAAGCTGGGCACGGCGCGTTTCTACTTCGCGCGTCTGCTGCCGCGGGTGCACTCGCTGGTGGCGTCGGTGAAGGCTGGCAGCGAGTCGCTCTACCTGCTGGACGCTACCCAGTTCTAAGCTGTCTGCTGGCTGGTTGACAGCCGCGCGGTCCAGGCCGCTCTTGCCGAGGATGCGATCCGTCGGTGGGAGTGGCCTTTTGCGTTAAGGCACTCCTGTTTGTGGATGCCCCTTTTTTGTAAGCATTCTCTTACATTGCGTGGTGACTTTTCGCCTCTTTCCTAAGATTGGATCCACGGTTAATCTTTGTCACATGGACGTAGCGCAGGACGCGCAATGGACAGAACAGGGACACGCAAGGATTGCCTGCCAGGGAGGCGGGACGATAGGGATGTCAAAGGGAAACAGTCTGGAGAACCCCGCTTAGGCGGGGTTTTCTTTGTGCGCGTGATTTGTCAGCCGAGCACGTCCAGCGGCGAGACACCCAGCGGCCGGGTGTCGATCTCTTCCTCGAGCAGGGCGCGCAGCAGCTCCACCGAGGCCTGCTGGCGTTGGGCGTCGCGAAACACCAGGCCAACCTTCAAGGGTACCCGCGGCTCGCTCAGCGGTTTCCACAGCAGTTCCTGGTCGTCCTGGGCGGCATCCTTGGCCCGGCCGGGCAGGATGGTCGCGAGCGCGGTATGCGCCAGGCTGTCGAGAATCCCCGCCATGTTGTTCATCTCGGCTTGCACCTGTGGCCGGCGGCCCTGGTTGGCCAGCTGTGTCTTCCAGATCTGGCGGATCTGGAACTCCTCGCCCAGCATCAGCATGGGCAGTTCCGCCGCCTGGCGGATCGAGACCTTCTTGAAGTCCTTCAGCGGGTGGGTCTTGGGGATGACCAGTTGCAGTTCGTCTTCGTACAGCAGCAGCCCATGCAGCCCAGGCTGACGCGGGGGCAGGTAGCTGATGCCGATGTCCAGGCTGCCATTGAGTAGCCGCCGCTCGATTTCCGACCCCGACAGTTCATAGATCTGCACCACCAGGTGCGGCTGGGCCTTGCGCACCCGTTCCAGCAACTGCGGTACCAGGCTGGGCCGCACGGTCTGCAGCACGCCGATGGCCAGGGTACGCAGCGACTGCCCCTTGAAGTTGCGCATGGCCTCGTGGGCTCGCTGCAGGCCTTCGAGCAAGGGGCCGGCGTGGTTGTACAGGGTATGGGCGGCCAGTGTTGGCAGCAGGCGCTTGTTGCTGCGCTCGAACAGGTTCAGGTCGAGGCTGTGCTCCAGTTGGCGGATCTGCTGCGACAGGGCCGGCTGGGACAGTGACAGGCGCTCGGCGGCGCGGCCGACGTGGCCTTCTTCGTAGACCGCGACGAAGTAACGCAGTTGGCGAAAATCCATAACTATTACTTATCGAAAAAGCTGGAAAAACGAAATGGCCGCAAACCGGCTCGGCGCCTAGTCTATCGCCGTATTCCAGAGGGTTACAGCGCTGATTGAGGCCATTGTTACCCGGGATGAAAAACACTTTTGATAGGCAAGGCAAAATATCCACTCCGGCGTCGATCGGAGGCCTTGACCGCCTCGCACCGTGATTGGCTGGAGCCCCGATGAACCTGTTCAACCTGCGCCGCTCGGCCGCCGCCGTCGCCGAGCCAAAGCGTGCCCCGGCACTGCTGCCGGCCACCGCGCAGCCTAGCCGCGAGCGGCTGATGCCCGGCGCCGAGCGTGCGGCACAGATGTTCGTGCGTGGCCAGGGCTCGTGGTTGTGGGACAGCGAGGGGCACGCCTATCTGGATTTCACCCAGGGCTGCGCAGTCAACAGCCTGGGCCATAGCCCGAACGTGCTGGTCAAGGCGCTGGGCAACCAGGCCCAGGCTGTGATCAACCCCGGCGTGGGCTATCACAGCCGCGCATTGCTGAGCTTGGTCGAGCGACTGTGCCAGAGCACCGGCAGCGACCAGGCCTACCTGCTCAACAGCGGTGCCGAGGCCTGCGAGGGCGCGATCAAGCTGGCGCGCAAATGGGGGCAACGCTACCGCAACGGCGCCTATCACATCATCACCGCCAGCCACAGCTGCCATGGCCGTAGCCTGGGCGCGCTGTCGGCCTCCGATCCGTTGCCGTGCAACCGCTGCGAGCCAGGTTTGCCGGGTTTCAGCAAAGTGCCGTTCAACGACCTGGCTGCGCTGCATGCCGCGGTCGACTCGCGCACCGTGGCGATCATGCTCGAGCCGATCCAGGGCGAGGCAGGGGTGATTCCGGCCAGTGTCGACTACCTCAAGGGGGTCGAACAGCTATGTCGTGAACTGGGCATCCTGCTGATCCTCGACGAGGTGCAGACCGGAGTCGGGCGCTGCGGAGCATTGCTGGCCGAGCAGACCTATGGTGTGCGCGCCGACATCATCACCCTGGGCAAGGGCCTGGGCGGTGGCGTGCCGTTGGCGGCGCTGCTGGCGCGGGGTACTGCCTGCTGCGCCGAGCCCGGTGAACTGGGCGGCAGTCATCACGGCAATGCGCTGATGAGCGCGGCTGGGCTGGCGGTGCTCGAGACCGTGCTGGAACCGGGCTTTTTCGAGCAGGTAATGGACAGTGGTCGGCACCTGCGCGATGGCTTGAGCCGCCTGGCAGGCCGCTATGGCCAGGGCGAGGTGCGCGGCCAGGGGCTGCTCTGGGCCTTGCACATGCGCGAAGCGCAGGCGGCCGCGCTGGTCGAGGCCGCCTTGCACGAAGGGCTGCTGCTCAATGCCCCGCAGGCTGATGTGCTGCGCTTCTCGCCGGCGCTGACCGTGAGCAAGGGCAATATCGACGAGATGTTGCTGCGCCTGGCCCGTGCCTTTGCCCGACTGCATGCCCAGCAGTACAACCGCCGGGAGATGCCGGCCTGACCGGCCTACAGAATTTCAACGAACCGTCTCGCGTTCCTGCGCATCGCCCCTGGCCTGAAATACTTGGCTCGGGGCGTTTTTTTTGTCTGTCGCACGGTGCCGGCATTATCGCAGGGAACCTCTGCGAAGCGAGGCTAGTCTGTGATGAGACACCCTCAAGGAGCGCATCGCATGGATTTCATTCGTATCATCATCGCCATCATCCTGCCGCCGCTGGGCGTGTTCCTTCAGGTTGGCTTTGGCGGGGCATTCTGGTTGAACATCCTGCTGACGCTGCTGGGGTATATCCCCGGGATCGTGCATGCGGTGTATATCATCGCCAAGCGCTAGGGGAAACGCGGCCCCTGTAGGAGCGGCCTTGTGCCGCGAAAGGGCTGCAAAGCAGCCCCAGGATCTCAGCGGCAAGGCAGATGTCGCTGGGGCCGCTTCGCGGCTTTTTCGCGGCACAAGGCCGCTCCTACAGGGATGGCGTTGCCTGGCCTAGCAACCGGCAGTAGAACTTCCACTCCTCCTCCAGCGCATGCGCCAGATTCGCCGCCTGGCGAAAGCCATGCCGCTCGCCTGGGTAGAAATGCCCCTCGGCCTGGATGCCGTTGGCCTGCAGTGCCTCAAGCATCGAGCGGGTCTGCTCCGGCACCACCACCGCGTCCAGTTCGCCCTGAAAAAAGATCACCGGTACCTGGATTTGCCCGGCATGCAGCAGCGGCGTGCGCTGGCGATAGCGTTCGGCATCCTTAGTGGGGTCGCCGATCAGCCAGTCGAGGTAATCCCCTTCGAACTTGTGGGTGGCTTGTCCCAGCGCCACGGGGTCACTGACCCCATAAAGGCTAGCGCCACCGCGAAACACCGAATGGAAGGCCAGGGCGCATAGCGTGGTGTAGCCGCCCGCGCTGCCGCCACGGATGAACGCCTGGCGCGGGTCGATCAGGCGCTGTTCGGCGAGGTGGGCGACCACCGCGCAAGCATCCTGCACATCGTACTCGCCCCAGTGCAGGTGCAGCGCCTGGCGGTAGGCGCGGCCATAGCCACTGCTGCCCCGGTAGTTGAGGTCGGCGACGGCGAAGCCACGCTGGGTCCAGTACTGGATGCGTGGGTCGAGCACCGGGTAGCAGGCCGAGGTCGGGCCACCGTGGATGAACACGACCAGGGGCGATGGGCCGGCGCTGTTCATGGCGGGATAGAAGAAGCCATGGGCCACGCCATCGCCGCCGGAGTAGCTGATGGGGTGTGGTTGGCTGATGCGCCCGGCGGGCAGCACCTCGGCGCCACCGGCCAGCACTCGCACTTCATGGCTGTGTAAGTCGATGGCGATGACAGCGGCGGGGCTGATCGGCGAGGCGGCGATGGCATAGATGCAGTCGGCATCCAGGGCCAGGCTGCGAAAGCGGGTGTAGGCGCTGGCGTAGCGCTGCATTTCGCCGCAAGCCGTGCGCAGCCCCAGTTGCCCGAAGCCGTCTTCGAACCAGCTGGCCAGGTAGCTGGCAGGCCCCAGCGCCAGCCAGGTACTGGGGCCCAGTTGCCAAGGGGCGGCGGCGTGGTCGGCTGCCGCCGCGGGCAAAGGCTGCCAGTGGCCGTCGATCTCGCCCCAGGGTTGCCAGAACCCTTGGCGATCCGACAGGCAGTACAAGCGCCCCTCGGTATCGAAGCGCGGTTGCTGCAGCGACTCATCCTGCCGGGCGATGCAACGTGCCGCCCCCCAGTTGCCAGCGCTGTCGCGCTCGCGGCACATCAGGCGGGTGCGTGTCCATGGTTGCGCGGGGCGATCCCATTCGACCCAGGCCAGGCGCCGGCCGTTGTCGCTCAGGCTTGGTGTGGCATAGAAATCGGCGCCTTCGGCGAGCACTTCGCGCAGGCCTGCGCCAAGCCTGACCAGTCGATGGGTCACCTGCTGGCCATGCTGCTCTTCCACGGCCAGCACCTGGCCGTCATGCCACAGCACATCGCCATACCGGCAGGTCGCATCGGCGGTTAGGGCATGCGGTGGCGAGCCATCCAGTGCCTGGTTATAGACCTGCTGGTCGCTCTCGTTGACGAACACCAGCCCGTCGCCACTCAGGCAGAAGCTGCCGCCGCCATACTCGTAGACCCGGCTGCGCACGCTGAAACCATCGGGCGTCAGGCAGCGCGCCTGCTGGTCACGCCAGTGCCAGATCCGGCAGGCGCCATCGGCGGGGCGGAATTCGTTCCAGAACAGCCCCAGCGCGCCGACCTTGAGTTCGGCGAAGTCGGTGCCGGCGGCTACCGCCTGGGCGGCGCTGAACTCAGCCACGGGCGATGACACGGGAGTTGCGTTCATTGCGGAAGGTCATCTGTTCGATCTCCAGCGTCGCGTGTTCGGCTTCCTCGCGGGCCTTGAGGATGATGCCGTGGTCGGGTGACTTGCCACACACCGGGTCGGCCTTGCTGGCATCGCCGGTGAGCATGAAGGCCTGGCAGCGGCAGCCGCCGAAGTCCTTTTCCTTCTCGTCGCACGAGCGGCAGGGCTCGGGCATCCAGTCATAGCCACGGAAACGGTTGAAACCGAACGAGTCGTACCAGATGTGCCGCAGGTCGTGGTCGCGCACATTGGGGAACTGCACCGGCAGCTGGCGCGCGCCGTGGCAAGGCAGGGCCGTGCCGTCGGGAGTGATGGTCAGGAACAGGCTGCCCCAGCCGTTCATGCAGGCCTTGGGGCGCTCTTCGTAGTAGTCCGGGGTGACGAAGATCAGCTTGCACGGGTGGCCTTCGGCCTTGAGCCTGGCGCGGTATTCGTTGGTGATGCGCTCGGCCCGTTCCAATTGCGTGCGGGTCGGCAGCAGGCCCAGGCGGTTCAGGTGCGCCCAGCCGTAGAACTGGCAGGTGGCAAGTTCGACGAAGTCGGCCTCCAAGGCCAGGCACAGCTCGATGATGCGGTCGATCTTGTCGATGTTATGCCGGTGGGTGACGAAGTTGAGCACCATCGGGTAGCCATGGGCTTTCACCGCACGGGCCATCTCCAGCTTCTGCGCGAAGGCCTTCTTCGAGCCGGCCAGCAGGTTGTTCACCTGCTCGTCGCTGGCCTGGAAGCTGATCTGGATATGGTCCAGTCCGGCCTGCTTGAAGGTGGCGATCTTTTGTTCGGTCAGGCCGATGCCGGAGGTGATCAGGTTGGTGTAGTAACCCAGGCGCCGGGCCTCGCCGATCAGCTCGGCGAGGTCCTGGCGTACCAATGGCTCGCCGCCGGAAAAACCGATTTGCGCGGCGCCCATTTCGCGGGCCTCGGCCATCACCTTGAACCACTGCGCGGTGCTCAGCTCCTGGCCCTGCGTGGCGAAGTCCAGGGGGTTGGAGCAGTACGGGCACTGCAGCGGGCAGCGGTAGGTGAGTTCGGCCAGCAACCACAGCGGCAGGCCGACCGGCACCTCAGGCGAGGGTGATCCAGTGTTCGGCACGGGCCACCTCCATGAATTGCTCGATGTCGTCAGCGACTTCGGGCACGCCGGGGAACTGCTGCTCCAGGTCGGCGATGATCGCCGCGACCGTGCGCTGACCATCGATCAGCCCGCCGATCAGGCCGGCGCTGTCGTTGAGCTTGATCATGCCTTCGGGGTACAGCAGCACATGGCCTTTCTGCGCCGGCTCGTACTGGAAACGATAGCCGGGGCGCCAGGCGGGTACCTGTTGACGGTCGAAACTCATAGGGTGATCCCCTTGTGCCAGACCCGCTCGCGGGTGACGCTGTGATAGGGCGGGCGGTTCAGTTCATAGGCCATGCTCATGGCATCGAGCATGCTCCACAGGATATCCAGCTTGAATTGCAGGATCTCCAGCATGCGTTGCTGGCCTTCGCGGGTGGTGTAGTGCTGCAAGGTAATCGCCAGGCCGTGTTCCACATCGCGCCGGGCCTGGCCCAGGCGGGTGCGGAAGTATTCGTAGCCGGTCGGGTCGATCCACGGGTAGTGCTGTGGCCAGCTGTCCAGGCGCGACTGGTGGATCTGCGGGGCGAACAGCTCGGTCAGCGAGCTGCTGGCCGCTTCCTGCCAGCTGGCGCGGCGGGCGAAGTTGACGTAGGCGTCGACGGCGAAGCGCACGCCGGGCAGCACCAGTTCCTGGCTGCGCAGTTGCTCGGGGTCCAGGCCCACGGCCTGGCCCAGGCGCAGCCAGGCTTCGATACCGCCGTCCTCGCCGGGGGCGCCGTCGTGGTCGAGCAGGCGCTGGATCCACTCGCGGCGTACTTCGCGGTCCGGGCAGTTGGCCAGGATCGCGGCATCCTTCATCGGGATGTTGACCTGGTAGTAGAAGCGGTTGGCCACCCAGCCCTGGATCTGCTCGCGGGTGGCGCGGCCCTGGTACATCGCCACGTGATACGGGTGGTGGATGTGGTAGTAGGCGCCCTTGGCGCGCAGGGCCTGCTCGAACTCGGCAGGGGACATCGGCGCAGTGTCATTCATCAAGCAGGTTCCTGTAGAACAGACCATCGGCTGTGCACGGATCCTGTGGGAACGGGTTTACCCGCGAATGCGGCAGTGAATCTTCCGAGGCATTCGCGGGTGAACCCGCTCCCACAGGGGCCGGGTACCAACTTCACAATTCGATGCTCATGCCATCGAAGGCGACTTCCACGCCGCGGCGCTGCACTTCGGCGCGCTCGGGCGAGTCTTCATCGAGAATCGGGTTGGTGTTGTTGATGTGGATAAGCACCTTGCGCTGGCGCGGGAAGCCATCCAGCACTTCGAGCATGCCTCCCGGGCCGTTCTGGGCCAGATGGCCCATCTCGCGACCGGTGCGGGTGCCGACGCCACGGCGCTGCATTTCATCATCCTCCCACAGCGTGCCGTCCACCAGCAGGCAGTCGGCGCCGTGCATCATCTGCAGCAGCTTGGCGTCGACCTGGCCCAGGCCCGGGGCGTAGAACAGCTTGCCGCCGGTGCGGGTGTCCTCGACCAGCAGGCCGAGGTTATCGCCCGGGTGCGGATCGAAACGGTGCGGCGAGTAGGGCGGCGCGGCGCTGCGCAGCGGGAAGGGGGTGAAGCGCAGGTTCGGGCAGGCGTCGATGACGAAGCTGCCTTCGAGCTCGATGCGGTTCCACTGCAGGCCGCCGTTCCAGTGGCTGAGCATGGTGAACAACGGAAAACCGGTGGTCAGGTCCTGATGGACCATGTCGGTGCACCACACCTGGTGCGGGCAGCCTTCACGCAGGCTGAGCAAGCCGGTGGTGTGGTCGATCTGGCTGTCGAGCAGGACGATGGCGTCGATGCCGGTGTCGCGCAGGGCACGAGCCGGCTGCATCGGCGCGAAGGCCTGGAGCTGGGCGCGGATGTCGGGCGAGGCGTTGCACAGGATCCAGTGCTCGCCGTCGTCGGACAGGGCGATGGACGACTGGGTGCGCGCCGTGGCACGCAGGGTGCCGTCGCGGTAGCCCTTGCAGTTGACGCAGTTGCAGTTCCACTGGGGAAAACCGCCGCCGGCGGCCGAGCCGAGAATCTGGATGTACATGGGCGCCCTCTGGAGCGGATATCGATGAGGCGAAAACGACGACGCCCCGGCGGGCCGAGGCGTCTGGTCGCGCAGCCGCTTAGCGGTTGGCGAAGTACATGGTCACTTCGAAGCCGATACGCAGGTCAGTGTATGCAGGTTTGGTCCACATGGGCGTGCTCCTTCCGGATGGGTTTGGGTGATCAGCTCATCATTGGGTCCTGCCCGCGGGCAGAGGTTCCATTGGCTGAGATTGCGCTATCTTACAAGAAAAATTTGTACCGAAAGGTTAATTATTCGAAATGCGCCGTTGCAGGCTTGGTAATAATCCAGGCCGATCTCAGTGCCATTGGTCGTCCGGGGCGGCGGCGTTGGCCAGGCACAGCCAGCCATGTTCGGCTGTCAGAAACTGTTGCAGTAGCGCGTCCAGATCTTCTTGCTCGACAGTCAGGATAGACCGTTGCATGTGAGACAGCCGGGGATTTTGTGTCGCCATATGTGCCTGCCAGGCCCAGTGGGCAACCTCGGCGTTGGTCATGGCGGCCTCGCTGAACTGTTCGGCCAGTTGCTGGCGGCTGGCTGGCACATTGTTCACCCCTTCCTGCAGCAACTGGATCAGATGCCCCAGGATCTCGCCCTGGCTGGCTTTGGGCGATTGCACGCCGAACAGCAGCCCGGCGAACCCCGCGACCTGGCGGAAGGCGCTGAACACCGCATAACCCAGTTGCAGCTCGACCCGCAGCCGCTGGTAGACCGGCCCTTGCAGCAGGTGGGCGAGCAGGCGGCCACTGGCCTGCTGGGTTTCTGGCAAGGGACAGAACAGCAGCAAGGCTGCTTCACTGCCCGGTGTGTGCACCTGATGCCAGTGACGCCCGCTGAAGGTCGGCCTGGCGGGTGGTTCGCCGGGCTGCCCGGGGATGGCCTGCAGCGCCGCACCGAGCGCTTCGAGGGTCGTCGGCTCGAAGCCAACGGCCAAGCCTTGCCAGCGAGCGTGTTGCCAGTGGGAGCCAGGCGCCGACAGCGCGGGATGTGTTTGTGCCGCAGCGGGTTGAAGGATGTCGGGTAGTGCCTTGAGCAGGGCGCGGATCGGCATTGGCGCCGGCTCGCTGGTCGATGGTGCTTGCCCAGGAGCATGGGGCGGCGTGCTGATCAGGCTTAGCGCTTCTTCCACGGCGTTCACCACGGCGAAGGGGTGGCCGGCCAGAAGCAATTGCCAATAGGCACCACTGGCCTCGAGGTCCAGTTGCAGCGTGGCGCGTTCCGCTCGCTCGCGCAGCGGCTGCAGGGCATGCTCGACAAAGGGCGGCACGCCGGCTGCCGAAGGCATGTGCCAGCGCAGGTAAAGGGTGGCGAACTGGCGCGAGGCGGGCAGGGCCTGGCTGACCGCCAGGCCTGCCGGCAAGGGCGCGCGCCGCGCCGGCAGGGCCGTGGCCAGCAGCGGTTCGTTCGCCGGCAATTGCCAGTGGCCGGCGGGGCCTTCAGGCAGATCGGCCAGCAGTGCGGTCAAGGCGGCCAACCCTTGCGAGTCCAGCGCGCTGTACGGTTGGCCCGCGCTGTCGCGTTGGGCCAGGTCCAGCGCGCTGGCGGCCTGCTCACGTCGTTGCTGCAGTTGCGCGAAGGCGGTGTTCAGGCGCTGGCCATCCTGTTGGCGAATGAAGCTGAGCCAGCTGTGCAGCAGTGTTCGCGCCTGCTCGGCGTTGGCATCGCTGTTCAGTTGCAGGCGTACGTGCCAGAGCAACTGGCCGGCGTGGCCGTACAGGCGCTGCGCCTTGCAGCTTTGCAGCCAGCCGCGCTGGCGCAACTCGCCCAGCCAGCCGCCTGGGCGGCTATCGGTGAGCAGGTCCAGCAGCAGCTCCAGCGCGTTCTGCGCCTGCTCCGGCAGGGCTTCGTGAGCGAACAGCAGGTCGTTGGTACTGGGCGAGCGCAGTGGGCCATCCAGTAGCCAGGGCGGTGGCGGCCTATCGACCGGGGCTGCGGTCTTGAACATGGCGCCAAAACGCCTGCCCAGTGCTTCGAGCGCCTCCAGAGACTGGGGCCCGGCCAGGCTCAGGGTGATTTGGCTGCCCTGATAGAAACGCTGGTGGAACCGCTTCAGCGCGCATTGGAACGCCGCGTCCCTCAATGGCAGGCTGTAGCGGTTGCCGGCATGAAAGGCACCTAGCGGATGGCCAGGCGCCACTGACTGGAGCAAGGCGAACTGGCGCTGTGCTTCGGGGTTGCGCGACCAGGCGATGAACTCTGCGTGAATCACCTCACGCTCTGGCTGCTGGCGTTCAAGGCCAAGGTCCGGTTCGGCCAGCATCTGGCACAAACGCTCAAGGCCGCTGGCCAGGGCTGCGGGTGGGACTTCAAAGAAGAAATCAGTGGTGCGCGCCTGGGTGCTGGCGTTGACTTGTCCGCCCAGGGCCTGCACATGACGCATCAGGCCATCGGCCAGGGGAAAGCGCTCGGTGCCGAGGAAAAACAGATGTTCGAGGAAATGCGCCAGGCCCGGCCATTGCGCGGGGGCGTCGTGGCTACCGGCCTGGACCCGCAGCGCCGCGGCGGCGCGCTTGAGGCGCGGGGCATGGCGCAGGGTCAGGTGCAGGCCATTGGCGAGGGAGATGTGGCGGAGGGTGTCGGGCATGCGGCAATGCTAGCGCGCAAGACGGCTGTTGTCTGCTCTGGCTCCCTGGACATGCGCAATGCCTGTGGGAGCAACTGTCTTGCTCAACTGCTAAAGCTAGCGGGGTCACTGTGGGAGCGGCTTCAGCCGCGAACACCGGTACAGCCGGTGCCAGGCAGCGCGTCGCTTGTCGGCGATGGGCCGCAAAGCGGCCCTGATCAGTGCAGGTCTCGGCGCAGGTCTTGCAGATAGGGAAATGCGTTTCGCCCAGTCACCACCCGCTCGCGCTCCAGGTCCGCCTGCAACTGGCATTCCTCGTGCCCGGCCATCGCCAGCAGGCTACCGTCCGGGCCGATGATGCTGCTCTGCCCGCAGTAGTGGATCTCACCCTCGCTGCCGCAATAGTTGGCATACACCAGGTAGCACTGGTTCTCCTGCGCCCGGGAGCGCACGGTCACCTGGCAGACGAAATCGTAGGGGGCCATGTTCGCCGTCGGCACCAGGATCAGCTCGGCACCGGCCAGGGCCAGGCGTCGGGCATTCTCCGGGAATTCGATGTCGTAGCAGATCAGCAGGCCGACCCTCCAGCCATCCAGTTCGACCACCGGGAAGTGGTCGGGCCCTGGGCTGAACATCGAGCGGTCCAGCTCGCCGAACAGGTGGGTCTTGCGATAGTTGCACAGGTTGCGGCCATGGGCGTCGATCAGTTGCACGCTGTTGTAGATCGCACCATCGTCGGCTCGCTCCGGGTAGCCATAGACGATGGCGATCTGCTGCGCCTGGGCAATCTCCACCACGCGCATCGCCGAAGGGCCGTCAGCGGCCTCGGCCAGGCGTTCCACCTGGTCCAGACCGATGTTGTAGCCGCTGAGGAACATCTCCGGGCACACCAGCAGCTTGGCGCCATGAGCGGCGGCCTGCTGGGCCTGGTGCTGCAGGCGTTCGAGATTGCCGGGCACGTCCAGTGGGCCGGGCGTCCCCTGGAACAGGGCGATGCGCATGGGCTACTCCTTCGCTCAGTCGGCCAGGGCGATCGGTCCGATCTCGTGGAACACATCGCCCGGGCCGGGGTTGTCCGAGTGGGTCTTGCCACCGAAGTGGTTGATGATACCCCACACGGCGTTGAGCGAAGTCTGCACCGCGCCTTCGACCCAGGCCGGGGTCCACGACACGTCGTCGCCGGCGATGAAGATGCCGCGCTGCTCGGCCGGCATGTCGGCCTGCATGAAGTGCGCGTACATGCGCTGGTTGTAGCGGTAGTGGCCCGGCAGCGCGCCCTTGAAGGCGCCGAGGAAGTGCGGGTCGGCCTCCCAGGAAATGGTGATCGGGTCGCCGATGATATGCCCGGCGATATCGGTTTTCGGGTAGATCTTCTTCAGCGCGTCGAGGGCCAGTTGCACACGCTTTTCGGTCGGGTGCGGCAGCATCTTCAGGGCGTCGCTCATCCAGGCGTAGGACAGGCAGATCACCCCGGGCTTGTCGTCGCCGTTGTCGAACAGGTAGGTGCCACGGGTCAGGCGATCGGTGAGGGTCATGCTCATCAGGTCGCGACCGGTTTCCGGGTCCTTGTCCTTCCAGAACGGCCGGTCGACCATGACGAAGGTCTTCGACGACTGCATGTAGCGGGTTCGGTCCAGGGCCATCCACATCTTCTGCGAGAACAACGATTCCTCGCAGTCGATCTGGGTAGTCAGCAACCAGCTCTGGCAGGTGGTGAGCACTGCCGCGTAGTGGCGCACGTCACCGTAGTTGTCGGTGACCGCCAGGCGACCGTCGGCGGCCCGGGCGATACGCTTGACCCCGGCGCGCGGCGCGCCGCCGTGCAAGGTCTTGAGGCTGGTGCCGGCCGGCCAATGGGCGCAACGCTCCGGCACATGGCGCCAGATCCCTTGCGGTACCTGCTCGACGCCACCGACCACCAGGTGCTGGTGATCGTCGCAGTTGGTCATCACCACGCGGAAGATTTCCAGCATCGAGTTGGGGAAGTCCGAGTCCCAGCCACCGGTGCCGAAGCCGACCTGGCCGAATACTTCGCGGTGCTGGAAGCTGAGCTTGGCGAACGAGCGCGAGGTGGCGACGAAATCGTAGAAGGTGCGGTCGTCCCACAGTGGCACCAGCTTGTTCCACAGGTCTTTCAGGCGCGGTACATCGCGGTCGCGGATGGCTTGCTGGATATCGCCGAACTGCGCACCACTTTCCAGGGCGTCGGCCCAGGCGTCGGCCACTTCATGGAACAGTTGCGGCAGGTCGGCGGATTTCTCGGCGTAGTAGGTCTGGCCTTCGAGGTCGATCACCGTGCTGCCCGAGGCGGGTGTCAGCGGGTTGGGGAAGGGCTTGGTCTCCAGGCCGAGCTTGTCGACGTAGTGATAGAACGCCGTGGACGACACCGGGAAACGCATGCCGCCCAGCTCGGCGACGATGCCGTCGGTACCGTTGAATGCTTGCGAGCGCAGCCGACCGCCGAGTTTGGAGGCCTCGTAGACGACGGGCTTGAGGCCTAGCTTCATCAATTCGTAGGCCGCTACCAGCCCGGCGATGCCGCCACCGACAATCGCCACTTCCTCGCCATGCCGCGCCTGGGGAATGCTGCCCAGGCCGGCTGGGTGTTCCAGCCAGTCATCGAAGGCGAAAGGGAAGTCCGGGCCGAAGATGGTGATGGGTTTCTTGCCGTCGGCGGGGTGGCGGTTGTTCTTGTTCATGTAATGACCTTGCCAGGGAGGCTGCGCAGGGGGCGGAGCCTGAGTATAGAAAATGCCTGGTGGCCATTTTATGAAGTGCGCTGTTCGTAATTAAGAGACAGAGTGGCGTCGTTATGTAATTTATTTCGTCGTAATGACTGTCATTGGTTGAGAAATGACGACTCAGTCCAGGGCTGCGAGGTGCTCGACGGTTTCCGGGAATTTCTGCACCAGGCGAATCAGTGCGACGGCCTGGGCGTTGGGCTTGGAGCGCCCTTGCTCCCAATTTTCGAGGGTGCGTGCATTGGTGCGCAGGTAGCTGGCGAAGACGGCGCGCGACATGTTGAGGCGCTGGCGCAACTCGATGAGTTCGTCAGGTGCGAGGGGAGGCAGGGCCTCGAACGCGACCTTGTGCGAGCGCAGGGTCAGTTTGCCGGTACGCGCCTCGGCCAGGGCTTCGAAGCCTTCGGTGAGTTCAGTGAAGATGTTGCGTGGCATTGGTCGTCCTCATCAGGTATTCGCGATCCAGCAATTGTTTCAGTACCTGGCATTGGTGTGGTGTCAGGTCGTCCTGGACGGTCTTTGCGTACAACGTGAAGAGCCAGAACTGCCGCCCGGCGGACCACCAGTGGTGATGATCCGTATGCCGCCGCGCTTGCCTGCGTGGCGCAAGGCATTGGCAAAACGCATCTTCCTGAGGCCGCCGGTTCCCCTGATGACATCGCCGACATGGGGATACAGGAGCAGCAGTTGTTGCAAGGAACGGAAGTCTGCGTCGTCGAGGTACTGGCTGCGGTAGCGCTCGAACGCGGGCAGCTCCACGAATAGTGCGTCCATAGTTTTGTACGTCGTTCGCGTATAGTTTGTGAGGGGGGCTGCGTGTCAAGCAGAGGTGCTGGTATCAGCCTAATCGCCGATGAGAGGTCGGTGCCGGGAGGAGGGTTGCTGGATATGTCTCGGGTTGGCGGGGGTAAGGGAGGACTGGTCGGGTAACGCCCCTGAATACGCAGGATTCGCTAATCATTTCCTACAGTCGAGGGTTTGATCGAGACCTATCCTACGGGGCTTGTCGTTCAGGTCCGACCTTTCCAGGTGGTTCGTCCCGGCTAACCAAGTTGGCCGGTTTCGTACCCTGTGTAAGGCCCACCCTGATCCCGGCGCCAACGGTGCAGGCACTGATGGATGGGTTGCTTGACGCAATGGCGGCCTGAAGCCTGGCGCGGCGGTCAGCCGGGCTGGCCGCGATCGACCTTGCTGCTGAGGATGATCGAAGTGGTGGTTTTCTCCACGCCTTCGAGGCTGCCGATCTGGTCGAGCAACTGGTCCAGTTGTTCCGGCGAGTCGCTGCTCAGCCACGCCACGTAGTCGAACTCGCCACTCACTGCGCACAACTGTTGCACCTGGCCCATCGCGCCCAGGCGGCGGACGATGTCCTTGCCCGAGCGCGGCTGTGCCTTGATTCCGACATAGGCCTGCAAGCCACCGCCGAGCAGGCGTTGGCCCAGGCGTACGCCGTAGCCAGTGATCACCTTGCTCTTTTCCAACCGTGCCAGGCGCGAGTTGACTGTGGTGCGGGCGATACCCAGGTGGCGGGCGAGGGTGGCGACGCTTTCACGGGCGTTGATCTGCAGCAGGGCGATCAGCTTGCGGTCGATTTCGTCGAGGGCGATGGCGCGGGAGTCTGGCATGGTAGGTCTCGGCAGTCGGGCCGCTAGCCTAGCCAGCTCCTGCGGTCCAGGGCAAGACGCGGCGTGGCGGCGCCGGCGCTTGCGTCAGGCTGGAGGTAGCGGATGCGTGCTGATCGGTACGTCCAGCGTTTGGCTGGCTGCCAGGCACCACGCCTGCAGGGCCGAATCGATCGCGAGCTTGTCGCCCAGCTGTTCCAAGGGGATGGCCTTGGCGAAGCAGCGATAACCTGGCTTGTCCTGGTCGTTGATAGCCCCGTCCAGCGGGTAGCTGATGCTCGACCAGACGTCTCGATGCCAGTTGCCGTCTTTTTCGGGGACATCGCAGATGACCACCGACAAAACCAGGATGGTTTGGGTGGCCTCGGCTGGCGCGCCGCTGAACTGGCCAGTGAATTTGTCATATCCCGTGTCGCTGCGGACCCAGGC
Source organism: Pseudomonas xantholysinigenes (assembly GCF_014268885.2). Lineage (NCBI taxonomy): Bacteria > Pseudomonadati > Pseudomonadota > Gammaproteobacteria > Pseudomonadales > Pseudomonadaceae > Pseudomonas > Pseudomonas xantholysinigenes. The sequence goes on from NZ_CP077095.1 coordinate 461,452, forward strand.
GCCGAACATCAGGTCGCCCTGACGGTGGTTGTGCCAGGGCTCCGGCTGGTTTTGCGGCGTGCGCAGCCAGAGCACCGAGATGTCGTGGAACGGCAGGTAGCGCAGTCCGCTGGACTTCAGGTTCTCCAGGCCTGCCACCCGTTGTGGCAGCGAGTGGGCGTAGGTCTGGTAATAGTCCTGCGCGCCCAGGCTGTCTCGCAGGTAGGCCAGCAGTTCGAACATGCGTTGCTGGTAATCGGCCAGCAGGCGATAGGCACGACGTACGTCGAGCAGGGCGTTGCCGAGGGGCTCGGTCATTTCAGGCTCCATGCCGCGAAAGCGCCTGGTGGCGTTTCGATGTGAAGGCTGGGCAGGGCATTGAGCCACTGCACCGGATGGGTTTTCAGGTGATGCCAGGCATAGCACCTGGCAAGATCTTCGAGCAGCCGCTGGGCGCCGCTGAATGTGCCTTCAAGGCCATCTTCCAGGGCCTGGAACAGCTCTTGCCAGCTACGACAGATGAGGGTGAACGGTTTGCCTGTGTGGCCCTGGAGTTCGCGGTGAACCTGGTCGAGCAGCCGCCCTTGGCCGCTCTGCGAGGTGTCCTTGAGGCCGCCAAGGGTCAGCAACAGGCTACCGGTCTCCAGCACCCCGGCATGCCAGCCGGCCCTCAGTTCGCGGGCCAGTTGCGCAGGGTCTTGTTGATCGTAGTGGTCGCGGCGCTTGGCTTCGATGAGCAGTGTGCGATTGCCGTCGCTCAACAGCACATCGGGCTCGACCCGGGTGTTGCCTTCGGGCAGGTACCACGAGGGCCAGAAGGTGATGCTCTGCAAGGGGCCAAACGGCTCGCCCAGCAAGGCCTCGAAGACTTTGCAGAAGGGCTCGTCGGGTAGATAGGCCAGGCGTTCGAACAGCGTGGCGGTCAGCACATCTTCGGCGCCTTCGCTGCGCTCGATATCGAGTGCCTGGTTGTGCAGGCCGGTGCCTTTCTTCTTGCCGGCCAAGACCGCATTGAGCATGACGGTTCCTTCGTCTGGAGTCGGTATGCGGGGGATCGTAGCAAAGGCATGGCCAAGTGTCCGCTGCGAGACACTGGAAACGACAAGGCCGCGCAAGCGCGCGGCCTTGTCGGGCTGCAGCAACCTCAGCGAGAGGCGCTGGTTTGCGCAGTGGCGCAGGGTGATTTCAGCCCGGCGGTCATGCTCTCGACGTTGTCGAGCATCTGGTTGCCCTTGTCGACCTTCTGGGCGTTCTCCGCCAACTGCATGCGTTGCTCGTAGGTGGCCGAGGTGCCGTTCATGCTGTTCTTGGTCTCGAGTACCGAGTTGGCGATGCTCAGCAGGCTGCGACCGGTGGAGATCAGGTTGTCGGTGGCGCTGGGTGTGCAGGGCGAGTTGCCGCTGGCCATCGGGCTGGGCTGCCCGCCCTGGTTGTAGCCTCCCGGCGCCACGCAGCCGGCGAGAGTCAGCAATACGGGTGCGATAAGCAGGGCACCAATGCGTCCTTGGATGTTCATGTGACGTTCCCTCGATCACTGGGCTCCGACCCGGTGCCGAAGCGATGGAGGGATTCTAGAAACGGCGCCGTGATGGCGAAATAGAACGGGTGTCCTAAAGGCATTTTGCCGGTGCGCGATGGCGGCGCAGGCGTTGCCGCTAGTCGGTCATTGAGACTGGCTGGCAGGGCAAAAGGTCCATGGGGCGGGACATGTTCTGAAGGAACGCCCGGGCACACTATGACGTTGGTCGCAGTGCCTGGCACGGCAGAGGGCGGTTATCCTAGAAGAATAGGTAGCTAAGCAACATAGAGAGAGCGCCGCCATGCCTTATGTTCTGAGTGTTGCAATGGTCGAGCACGAGGACCGGCACTTCCCCGCGATCAGCGATGCCCTGGCCTTCTACGAGCGCGCAAGGCTCGAGAATGCCCGGTTACGATTTACCGAAAAGCAGACCTTCGTCGACCTGTTCCCGGGCATCACCACGGAAGTGGTCGAGCGGGAACTGGCGAGTGTGTGGGAATGGGCGGCGGATGACCCTTTGCAGGTTCGGCCCAGGCTCAAGCGGCGCTATCTCGTCAAAACCTGATACCTGGCACGCACAAAAAAACCGCGCAATGCGCGGTTTTCAAGTTGGTGGGCCCACACGGACTCGAACCGTGGACCAAAGGATTATGAGTCCTCTGCTCTAACCAACTGAGCTATAGGCCCCCAGTAGGTGCGCCGGATTATAACGAGGGTTTCGATACCGTGCCATCCGAAAGATCCGTTTGTGCTATGCGAAGAAACGTAGCGGCGAACTCCGCTGGCGGCAGCGGCAGGCTGACGATGTAGCCCTGGATCTGCTCACAGCCTTCGGCGGCGAGGAAGCGTTGCTGCGCCTGGTTTTCCACGCCTTCGGCGATGATCGTCAGCTGCATGCTGCGGCCCAGGGCGATGATGGCGCGGGCGATGGCGGCATCGTGGGGATCGTCCGGCAGGCCGCGGATGAACGACTGGTCGATCTTGAGGATATCCAGCGGCAGGCGCTTGAGATAACTGAGCGAGGAGTAGCCGGTGCCGAAGTCGTCAATGGCCAGTTGCACCCCCAGCTGCTTGAGCTGGTGGAGAATGGCCAGGGCTTCTTCGGCCTGGCTCATGATGAAGTTTTCGGTGATCTCCAGCTGCAGGTCGCCAGCCTTGAGCTGGTAGGTGCGCAGCAGTTGTTCGATGCGTTTGGCCAGGTTGGGCTGGCGCAACTGGGCGCCGGCCAGGTTGACCGAGAGCGGGCCGAAGGCGTGGTAGGCCTTCTTCCAGTTGTGCATCTGCCGGCAGGCTTGTTCCAGCACCCAGTCGCCCAGCTGGAGGATGCTGCCGTTCTCTTCGGCGAGGTGGATGAACTGTTCCGGCGGCACTTCGCCGAAGCTGGGATGGGTCCAGCGGATCAGGGCTTCGGCGCCGACCAGGCTTTGGGTCTTGAGGCTGAACTTGGGCTGGTAGCACAGGCTCAGTTCGTTGCGCTCAATGGCCCGGCGCAGCTCGTGCTCCAGGGCGATGCGCTCGCTGGCCTGGGCGGTGAGGTCGCGGGTGTAGGCCTCGACGCGGTTGCGGCCTTTGGCCTTGGAGCGGTACATGGCAGCGTCGGCGTTGCGGATCAGGCTGGCGACATCGGTGCCGTCCTGGGGATAGAGGCTGATGCCGATGCTGGCGCTGGTGAAGAACTCGTGGTCACCGGCCTGGAACGGCGCGTGGAAGCCGGCCAGCAGCTTGTTGGCGATGGCGCTGGCGTCACTGGGCTTGTGCAGGCCCGGCAGCAGGATGATGAACTCGTCGCCGCCCAGGCGGGCCACGGTGTCGACGTCGCGCACCTGCTCCTTGAGACGCTGGGCGATGCCCTTGAGCAGCAGGTCGCCGACCGGGTGGCCGAGGCTGTCGTTGATGTGCTTGAAGCGGTCGAGGTCGAGGAACAGCACCGCGCCCTGGCGGTTGGAGGCTTGGGTGCAGGCGAGGGTGGCCTGCAGGCGATTTTCGAACAGGGCGCGGTTGGGCAGCCCGGTCAGCGGGTCGTGGTGGGCCTGGTAGTCGAGCTTGGCCTGGGCATGCTTGAGGCTGGAGATATCGGCGAAAACGGCGACGAAATGGGTGATTTCGCGGTCGTGGTTGCGTACCGCGCTGATGGTCAGCCAGCCTGGGTAAAGCTCGCCGTTCTTGCGCTTGTTGTAGATCTCGCCCTGCCAGTGCCCTTCGGCGGTGAGCTGGTGCCACATGGCGGCATAGAAGGCGCTGTCGTGCTGGCCGGAGGCGAGCAGGCGTGGTGTCTGGCCGAGCGCTTCGCTTTCGCTGTAGCCGGTGATTTCGCTGAAGGCGCGGTTGACCGCGCTGATGCGTTGCTCGGTATCGGTGATCAGCACGCCCTCGGCGGTGTTCTCGAACACCGTGGCGGCCAGTTGCAGTTTTTCCTGCATCAGGTGGCGTTCGGTGATGTCGCGGGCGATGGTCAGCATGCAGTCGACACCGCCGATCGGCAATGGCCGGGCCGATAGTTCGCAAAGGCGGATCTGGCCGTCGCTGCGGCGAATATGGCAGCTGAAGTCGCGCACGAAACCTTCGCGCTGGAGCTGCTCGACCAGGCGCTGGCGCTCGCCGGGGTCGACCCAGATGCCCAGGTCCAGGGAGGTCTGGTCGACATTCTGGCTGATGTCATAGCCGGTCAGGCGGTAGAAGCCCTCGTTGACCTCCAGCAGCAGGCCATCGCTCTGGCGCGACAGCAGCAGGCCGTCGGGCGAGGCGTGGAAGGCCTTGGCGAACTTCTCTTCGGAGGTCTGCAGCTGCTGCTGGGTTTCCTTGAGCTGGCTGATATCGCGGATCGCCACCACCAGCGCTGGCGTGCTGTCGAGCTCGAAGGTCTCGGCCGACGTCAGGCCGGTGAACAGTTGGCCATTGCTGCGGCGGAAGGTCATTTCCAGGTTGCGGATGCCGCCGCGGTGCAGGCGTTCGAGCAGGGCCGGGCCGGTGCCGGCGACGCCCCAGAGCCCGAGCTCGGTGGCGGTGCGGCCGATGACCTGGGCTGGGCCCAGGCCGATGAGCTCTTCGAAAGCCTCGTTGACTTCGAGCAGGCAACCATCGCTGTGGCGGGCGATGATCAGGATGTCCGGGCATTGCTGGAATACCGAGGCGAACTTCTGTTCCGACAGGCGCAAGGCGGCTTCGGTGTGCTTGGTTTCGCTGATATCGATCATCAGCCCGCGCATCAGTGGCTTGTGGCCGTGCTTGATCATGCTGACGATGTTGCGGACCCACAAGGTATGCCCGTCGGCGCGGATCACCCGGTAGTCCAGGCTGTAGTCGCGCCCGGCGGAGGTCTCGCTGTCGCAGTAGGCCTGGGCCCAGAGTGCGTCCTCGGGGTGCAGGATGCTGCGCCAGAAGCCGGGCCGGAGCCATTCGCCGGTGGGGTAGCCGAGCAGGTCCTCGGCATGGGGCGAGACGTAGCTGTAGCAGAAGTCGTTGGCATCCGCTTCCCAGGCGACCGCCGACAGGCTTTCGATCAGGCCGCGGTAGTGGTACTCACTGCTGCGCAGTTCCTGCTCCAGGGCGATGCGCCGGGAAATCTCCGAGCTCAGCCGACGGTTGATGCGGATCACCACGGCGAGGATGGCCACCAGCAGCAGGACCCCCGGCAGGCCGTACAGCAGCATGTCGCGCCAGAAGGTGCGCTGGTCGACGACGTTGCCCACCCAGCGTTGCTGGATATGGCTGACTTCGCCGCTGCTCATGTCGGCCATGACTTTGTCGAGAATGCCCACCAGTACCTTCTGTTGACGCGGCACGGCCATGGCCAGTTGGTAGCGATAGGGCGTCTCGCCACTGACGTACAAACCGTCGAGCTTGAGCTGGCGCAGGCTCCAGATGCTCGAGGCGAGGTCGCCGACCACGGCGTCCACCTCATCGGTGGCCAATGCCTGAAGGGTCGAGCTGACGTTGGGCATGGCCACCAGGTTGAGGTCGGGGTGGTGGGTGCGCAGCAACTCGTGGGGGGCGTAGTTTTTCACCACCGCGACCTTCAGGCCGTACAGGTCCTGGAGGTTGCGCGGCTGCGCGCCGCCGGAGTGGGCGAGGATGACGATGGGGAAGTCCAGGTAAGGCCGGGTGAAGGCCAGGTAGTTCTGGCGCTCCGGAGTGGACATGATGCCGGGCAGCAGGTCGATGCGATTGTTGCGTGCTTGCTCGAGCACTTCGGTCCAACTGCTGGGCTCGACCGGCGTGAGGGTGATGCCCAGGCGCTCCTGGATCAGGGCGATATAGTCGGCGGCCAGTCCCTGGTAACGGCCCTCCTGGTCGCGGAATTCGAACGGCGGCCATGAAGCGTCGACGCCCAGGCGCAGCTGGGGGTGGGCGCTGAGCCAGGCTTGCTCCTCGTCGGTCAGGGTCAGGGCGCCGGCCGTTGTGTTCCAGGCGAGCAGGATCAGCAACAGGAGGGCCGGCATAAAGGGCATAGCGGCCTCTCGATCAGGTGGACTGATTCGAGTGTAGACGGGCATCCGGGCCGCGGGCCAGGCGCTGGCAGCGACCTTCCGTCACAAAAGAAAAACCCCGGCCAGGGCCGGGGTTGGTCTTTACTCGTCGAGGAACGAGCGCAGGTGCTCGCTTCGCGTCGGGTGGCGCAGCTTGCGCAGCGCCTTGGCTTCGATCTGACGGATCCGCTCGCGGGTCACGTCGAACTGCTTGCCGACTTCCTCGAGGGTGTGGTCGGTGTTCATGTCGATGCCGAAACGCATGCGCAGCACCTTGGCTTCGCGTGCGGTCAGGCCCGAGAGCACGTCACGGGTCGCTTCCTTGAGGCTTTCGACCGTGGCCACGTCGATCGGGGACTGCATGGTGGAGTCCTCGATGAAGTCGCCCAGGTGGGAGTCTTCATCGTCGCCGATCGGCGTTTCCATGGAGATCGGCTCCTTGGCGATCTTCAATACCTTGCGGATCTTGTCCTCAGGCATCTCCATGCGTTCGCCGAGCTCTTCCGGGGTCGGTTCACGGCCCATTTCCTGGAGCATTTGCCGGGAAATACGGTTGAGCTTGTTGATCGTCTCGATCATGTGCACCGGGATACGGATGGTGCGCGCCTGGTCGGCGATCGAGCGGGTGATCGCCTGGCGAATCCACCAGGTGGCGTAGGTCGAGAACTTGTAGCCGCGACGGTATTCGAACTTGTCCACCGCTTTCATCAGACCGATGTTGCCTTCCTGGATCAGATCGAGGAACTGCAGGCCACGGTTGGTGTACTTCTTGGCGATGGAGATCACCAGACGCAGGTTCGCCTCGACCATTTCTTTCTTGGCGCGACGGGCCTTGGCCTCGCCGATGGACATGCGACGGTTGATTTCCTTGATTTCGAGGACGGTCAGGCCGGTCTCGGTCTCGAGGTCGATCAGTTTCTGCTGGCAGGCGACGATCGCGGCGTCTTTCTCACCCAGGGCGGCAGCCCACTTGGTGTTGCGCTTGGCCAGGTCGCCGGACCAGGTCTGGTCGGTCTCGTTGCTCGGGAACAGGCGCAGGAAGTCGGCGCGCGGCATACGCGCATCACGCACGCACAGCTGCATGATGGCGCGTTCTTGCTGGCGCAGACGGTCCAGGGCACCGCGCACGCGCTCGACCAGGGCGTCGAACTGCTTCGGCACCAGCTTGATCGGCATGAACAGGTCGGCCAGGGCTTGCATGGCGCCGATGCTGTCCTTGTGGCTGCGACCGTGCTTCTTCAGCACCTTGAGGGTGTCGACCAGCTGATCCTTGACTGCGCCGAAGCGCTGCGCGGCGACGACCGGGTCCGGACCGCTTTCGGCCTCTTCCTCGTCATCGCTGCTTTCGGCGTTTTCGTCGTCTTCGTCTTCTTCTTCCTTCGCGGCAGCGGCCTTGGCGCCAGGGATCGGCACTTCTTCGGTCGGTGCGGCGATGTTGTCGTCAGGGTCGATGTAACCGCTGAGGACATCGGACAGACGGCCACCTTCGCTGGTGACGCGGTCGTATTCGCCGAGGATGTAGTCGACAGTGCCCGGGAAGTGGGCGATGGCGCCCATGACTTCACGGATGCCTTCCTCGATACGCTTGGCGATTTCGATCTCGCCTTCGCGGGTCAGCAGCTCGACGGTACCCATTTCGCGCATGTACATGCGCACCGGGTCGGTCGTGCGGCCGATATCGGTCTCTACTGCCGCCAACGCTGCGGCGGCTTCTTCGGCTGCGGCTTCGTCGGTGTCGGCTTCCGCCAACAACAGGGCATCCGCATCCGGAGCACTCTCGAATACGTTGATCCCCATGTCGTTGATCATGCGGATGATGTCTTCCACCTGTTCCGGATCTGAAATATCCTCAGGCAGGTGGTCGTTGACCTCCGCGTAAGTCAGGTAGCCCTGCTCACGACCGCGGGTGATCAACTCTTTGATACGAGATTGCTGTTGCGCTTTTCCGGACATAACACCCTATCCACTGAAGGTCTTGGCGGGCAAAAAACAAGCCGAGGATTATACCCGAGCATGGACCTCACGCGCCAGATGAGGTCGGGGTTTGTGCGGGAACATTCCTGCTGAGCAGGGCGAGCAGCTGAGATTTTTCCTCTGCGCTCAACTCGCTTTGACGTGCTTTCCTGAGCAGATGTTCCAGGCTGCGCTCGCGTTGGCGGGCGGACAAGCTAGTTATAGTGTCGAAAAACTGTTGTTCAAGGTTGTCGGCATCGATCAACCATTCCTTTTCGGCCAGGGCGCGCAGCAGGCGGCCCTGTTCGGTCCCGTGCCAGCGTGCGATCAGTTGCATTGAGCTTAGCTTAGGATTCTTCTGCGCGGCTTCGATCAGCGCCACCAGCAACTGGCTGTACAGTTGTTCTTCGTCGGCGAAGTGGCTGGCGTCCTCGACCTTGCCGGCCAGCAACGGGTGATGCAGCAGGGTGCGCAGCGCCGACAGGGTCGGCGGCTCAACCGGCGCCGGTACCCGGGGCGGTGCTTCGCCGCGTTGGCCGTCACGCTGCCAGGGCTTGCCGCCTTTCTTGTCCCAGGGCTTGCCGTCCCACTGCTTCTTGCCGCCGCCCTTGTTCGGTGTCCAGGGGCGTTGCTCTGGTTGATGCGCGGCGTAGTCGGGCTGGTACGCCTGCTCGGCATAGTCCGGCGTGTAGCTGGCCATGGCGTCGTAGTCGTAGCCGGGGTCGTAGTCGGGCACCTGGCTGGGAGCTGGCGCCTGTTGCGCCAGTTGCTCCATCTGCTGCGGGTCGAGGCCGGTGATGTCCTTCAGGCGGTTGCGCATCAACTGGCGCAGGTTGGCGCCCGGCACCTGCTCGATCAGCGGCGCGGCCAGGGTCACCATGTGTGCCTTGCCTTCCAGCGAGCGCGGGTCGGCTTCGTTGCTCAGTTGCTCGAAGAAGTAATCGGCCAACGGCTGGGCGTGCTGGTTGATGCGGGCCTGGAAGGCGTCGGTGCCTTCGGCGCGGACCAGGCTGTCCGGATCCTCGCCCTCGGGCAGGAACAGGAACCGTGCGCGCCGGCCGTCCTGCAGGCTCGACAGGGTCGATTCCAGGGCACGCCAGGCCGCCTTGCGCCCGGCCTGGTCGCCGTCGAAACAGAACAATACGCTGGGTACCACGCGGAACAGGCGCTTGAGGTGCTCCTCGCTGGTGGCCGTGCCGAGGGTCGCCACGGCGTTGCGCAGGCCTTGCTGGGCCAGGGCGATGACGTCCATGTAGCCTTCGACCACGATGACTTCGTCGAGGTTGCGGTTGTGCTTGCGTGCCTCGTACAGGCCGTACAGCTCCTGGCCTTTGTGGAACACCGGGGTTTCCGGCGAGTTCAGGTACTTGGGCTTGTCGTCGCCCAGCACCCGGCCACCGAAAGCGATCACCCGGCCGCGGCTGTCGCGGATGGGGAACATCACCCGGTCGCGGAAGCGGTCGTAACGCTTGCCGCTCTCGGCGTTCTCGATCAGCAGGCCGGCGTCGATCATCACTTTTTGTTGCAGCGTGTCGGCGCCCAGGTGCTTGAGCAGGTTATCCCAGCCCGGCGGGGCGAAGCCCAGGCCGAAGTCGCGGGCGATCTCGCCGGACAGGCCGCGACCCTTGAGGTAGTCCACCGCCGCCTTGCGGGTGGGGTGGCCGCGCAGGGCCTGGCGATAGAACTCGCTGGCCGCTTCGAGCAGCGGGTACAGCGGCGAATCGGTTGGCTGGCGCGGCTTCTGCCCGCGACGGCCTTCCTCGCGCGGCACCTCCATGCCCGCGGCGCGGGCCAGTTCCTCGACGGCCTGGGGGAAATCCAGGTTGTCGTGGTCCATGATGAAACCCAGCGCGTTGCCGCCGGCGCCGCAGCCGAAGCAGTAGTAGAACTGCTTGTCGGGGCTGACGGTGAAGGAGGGGGATTTCTCCTTGTGGAACGGACAGCAGGCGGACAGGTTCTTGCCGGTCTTCTTCAGCTGGACACGCGAACTCACCACGTCGACGATGTCGGTGCGGTTCAGGAGGTCATCGATGAAGCTCTGGGGAATCAGCCCGGCCATGGCAGTCTCGTCATCTGGCAACTGGCAAGTCTAAACGCTTGTGCGCGGGTTTTGGCGTGAGGTGTCGCTAGGAAGAGGTGTTGTGCTCGTCACCAGCCCGCAAGGGGCTCGTCAGAAAGGACGTGCACGCCTGGTCAAAGACCAGTTCTGACGTGTTGTGGCAGGTTGCCCATGGCTTTTGCCGGGGCACCCAAGGCGCATGGCCAAGGGCTTGAAGCGACCACTGCCATCAGCCCGGCACGAAGCCGGGCGGGGCAGAAGCTTTGCGTAGAACGGCTGTATTAGTACAGACGAACGGCGCGGCGCTGTTCGCGCTGAACCTTCTTGGCGTGACGCTTTACAGCGGCAGCGGCTTTGCGCTTGCGCTCGGCGGTCGGCTTCTCGTAAAACTCGCGGCTACGAACTTCAGCCAGTACACCGGCTTTTTCGCAGGAGCGCTTGAAACGACGCAGAGCTACGTCGAAGGGTTCGTTCTCTTTAACTTTGACGGCTGGCATCCAGGGCTACCTTAATTCATTACCGGGGTAGACGTGCTCCTGGCAAAACATAAGGTGTGCTGGAGAACGTCGGTTTTCAAGGGTTGCGGATGTTAACCCTTAGCTGGCCGGAATGCAAAGCCTCTGATCGAAAACCGCTGGTCGGCACAGGGTACGGGGACTATCATGCGCGCCTTCGAATTCAGCCTCGACAAGGCACGGACCCATGCTAGTACTGGGATTGGAAACATCCTGCGACGAAACTGGCGTCGCATTATACGACAGTGAACGCGGTCTGCTGGCCGACGCGCTGTTCAGCCAGATCGACCTGCACCGCGCCTATGGCGGCGTGGTGCCCGAGCTCGCCTCGCGTGATCACGTCAAGCGCATGCTGCCGTTGATCCGCCAGGTGCTGCAGGAGGCCGACTGCGTCGCCACCGAGATCGACGCCATCGCCTACACCGCGGGCCCCGGCCTGGTCGGCGCCTTGCTGGTGGGGGCTTCCTGCGCCCAGGCGCTGGCCTTTGCCTGGGATATCCCGGCGCTCGGCGTGCACCATATGGAAGGCCACTTGCTGGCGCCGATGCTCGAGGAGCAACCACCGCAATTCCCGTTCGTCGCTTTGTTGGTGTCGGGCGGCCACACCCAGTTGGTGCGGGTCGATGGCATCGGTCAATACGAGCTGCTGGGCGAAAGCCTGGACGACGCCGCTGGCGAGGCCTTCGACAAGACCGCCAAGCTGATCGGCCTCAATTACCCCGGTGGCCCCGAGATCGCTCGCCTGGCCGAGCAGGGCACGCCCGGACGCTTCGTCTTCCCGCGGCCGATGTGCGACCGGCCGGGGCTGCAGTTCAGCTTTAGCGGCCTCAAGACCTTTGCCCTGAATACCTGGCAGCAATGCCGCGACGCCGGGGACGACAACGAGCAAACCCGTTGCGACGTGTCGCTGGCGTTCCAGCAGGCGGTGGTGGAGACTCTGACCTTCAAGTGCAAGCGTGCGCTCAAGCAGACCGGCCTCAAGCGCCTAGTCATCGCCGGTGGCGTGAGTGCCAACAAGGCGCTGCGCCTGTCGCTGGAAGAAATGCTGGCGAGCATCAAGGGCAACGTCTATTACGCTCGGCCACGTTTTTGCACCGACAACGGCGCGATGATCGCCTATGCCGGTTGCCAGCGTCTGCTGGCGGGGCAGCGGCAAGACCTGGCGATCAGCGTGCAGCCGCGCTGGCCAATGGAGCAGTTGCCGGCCGTCTGAAACCAGGCCGGGCCCAGGCGGGCGTCATTAGAAATGGCGTTCGCGCCCGGCGAACAGGTCGCGCAGGTTGTTGCGGTGGCGCCAGACGATCAGCAGGGTCAGCACGGTCATCGGCAACAGCGCCTCGGGCTCGCGCCAGGCCAGTAGCGGCAGGGTCAGTGGCGTGGCGATCAGTGCCGCCAGCGAGCTGGTGCGGGTGAGGTAGAACGTCAGCAGCCAGGCACCGATGGCCAGCAGCGCGGCCGGGAAGTACAGGGCCATGAGCATGCCGGCGGCCGTGGCCACGCCCTTGCCGCCCTGGAAGCGGAAGTAGATCGGGAACAGGTGGCCGAGCACCGCGCAGACGCCAACCCAGGCCTGCTCTTGCTGGTCAAGGCCGGCCAGGCGTGCCAGCAGCACGGGCAACATGCCCTTGCACAGGTCGCCGAGCAGCGTCAGGATCGCCAGTTTGCGGCCGGCCAGGCGTAGCATGTTGGTCGCGCCGGCATTGCCGGAACCGCTGGAGCGCGGGTCGGGGCTGCCGCTGAGGCGGCTCAGGACGATGGCGAAGGACAGAGAGCCGAGCAGGTAGGCAAGCAGCGCCAGTGACCAAAACATGCTAACTATTCCGGGCGAGGACGCCCTGATTCTAACGGCGCCCGTCGCCCTTGTCGTGCTGTGGAGAGAAGTGCTTGGACAGAGTGTTCATCGAAGGCCTGGAAGTCGATACCGTCATCGGTGCCTATGACTGGGAGCGGGATATTCGCCAGTGCCTGCGCCTGGACCTGAGTTTCGCCTGGGACAACCGTCCTGCCGCCGCCGGTGACGACCTGTCGCTGGCGCTGGACTATGCCAGTGTGTCGGCACGGGTCCAGGCATTCGCCGAGCAGGCGCGCTTCGAGCTGGTCGAGACCTTCGCCGAGCGCCTGGTCGCGGTGCTGATGGCCGAGTTCAACATCCCCTGGGTACGCCTGAAATTGACCAAGCCGGGCGCGGTACCGGCCGCCCGCGGTGGTGTCGGCGTGGAGATCGAGCGCGGATGTCTCTGAGCACGGTTTACCTCGGGCTGGGCAGCAACATTGATCGCCAGCGGCACCTGTGCGCCGGCCTCGATGCGCTGGCTGGAATCCTGACGGGCATGCAGTGTTCGGCGGTGTTCGAGAGCCAGGCGGTGGGGATCAAGAGCGGTCCCTTCTACAATCTGGTGGTGCGCGGCCAGACCGAGCTGCCGCTGCTGGAGTTCGACCGCAAGCTCAAGTTCATCGAGGCCGACAATGGCCGCTACGCGCCGGATCGCAAGGGTTTGCCCTTGGATATCGACGTGCTGATGTACGACGACCTGCTGGGCACTTTCAATGGTTTGGTGCTGCCCCGCGCGGAGATCCTGAAGAACGCCTTCGTGCTCTGGCCATTGTCGCTGCTGGCACCGGAGCTGGTGCATCCGGGGGCGGGCAAGGCCATGGCGCAGCTGTGGAAAGAGGCCAGCATCGACCAGGTGCTGGCACCGGTGCCGTTCGAATGGCAAGGGCGACAGCTGACCCCAATCTGATCGGGCATATCTTCGGTACTGATGGCCCTTTTGCGGGCAAGCCCGCTCCCACAGGGGCATGCATGGCTGTGGGAGCGGGCTTGCCCGCGAATGGACCTGCCGTCATCGATTCCTGTAGGCCATCAGTGCTTTCAAGCGTTCGGCCTTGAGCGCTTCGCCCAGCGCCTGGCCACTCAACCCACTATCCATCAATGGCTTGACGTCTACCGCCCGGGCTGTGGTTGCCGCGCCTCGCAGATATTCTGCCTGTGGATAACCCTGGTCCTCCGGCAAGGCGCCCATCCTGCATGTTTCGATGAATTCCTCGAAGCGTTGCGGGCGTCGATACACATCGAACTTCTGCAGCATTTCCAGCAGCTCGGCAGGCGCCAGTTCCAGTGCCTGGTCGGCTCGGTCGGCCCATTCACCGATCAGCACGGCCAGTTCCTGGCATTCACGCGGGGCCTTGAAGCGCTGATTGATTGCCTTGATCGCAGCCGACGCCAGGCCGCGTAGCAAGCACGCCCAGCGCACCGCCAGGGATTGCTGGTGTTGCGCAGCTTGATGCAGCGTGATCAGCGAGTCGCTGTTGTGCATCAGCTCCGGCATTAGTTCTTGCAGTGCGCCGCAACTGTGCAGCACCTGGATGAACACCTGTGGCTCGCTCTCCAGCAATGCCCGTTCGATTTCCTTCCAGCTGCGCTCGGCTGTCAGCGCCTGCAATTCGCCTGACTCAGCGATCTGCCGCATCAGCTTCAGGGTGTCGTCAGCGACGCGAAAGCCCAGGGGCGCGTAGCGGGCCGCAAAGCGGGCAACACGCAGCACGCGCAGGGGATCTTCGGCGAACGCCGGGGAAACATGACGCAGGATGCGTGCATCCAGGTCCTGCTTGCCGTGGTAGGGGTCATACAGTGTGCCCTGTTCGTCCTCGGCCATGGCGTTGATGGTCAGGTCGCGGCGGATCAGGTCTTCCTCGAGGGTGACCTCAGGGCTGGCATGGAAGGTGAACCCGCCGTAACCGCGCCCGCTCTTGCGCTCGGTACGGGCCAGGGCATATTCCTCGCCGGTTTTCGGGTGGATGAACACCGGGAAGTCGGCGCCCACCGGGCGAAAGCCCTGGGCCTGCATCTGTTCGACCGTGGCGCCGACCACCAGCCAATCGATATCGCTGACCGGACGACCGAGCAAGCGGTCGCGCACGGCGCCGCCAACTTTGTAGATCTGCATGTGAAACCTCCATTACTGGCCACAGGATACCCTGTCGCCGGTAATGGAGGTGGCTGGCTAGAGGTGGTGTACCACGGCCAGGTCCATGCGCCCGTAGTCGCCGGCCTCGCCATGTTCGCCGCGGGGCGGCATGTGGTGGGTCTTCATCACCTGGTCGCCTTGTACGGTTTCCAGGTGGATGTCGAAGCCCCACAGGCGGTGCAGGTGCTTGAGCACCTCTTCGGTGGAGTCGCCCAGGGGCTTGCGGTTGTGTTGCTGGTGGCGCAGGGTCAGTGAGCGATCGCCGCGGCGGTCGATGCTCCAGATCTGCACATTGGGTTCGCGGTTGCCAAGGTTGTACTGCGCGGCCAGTTGCTCGCGGATGGTGCGGTAGCCGTCTTCGTCATGGATCGCCGGTACCAGCAGGTCGTCGCGCTGGTCGTCGTCGAGGATGCTGAACAGCTTGAGGTCGCGCATCACCTTGGGTGACAGGTACTGCAGGATGAAGCTTTCGTCCTTGAAGCTGCTCATGGCGAACTTGATGGTCGACAGCCAGTCGCTGCCGGCGATGTCGGGGAACCAGCGGCGGTCTTCTTCGGTGGGGTTCTCGCACATGCGCCGGATGTCGGTGTACATGGCGAAGCCCAGGGCATAGGGGTTGATGCCGCTGTAGTAGGGGCTGTCGAAACCTGGCTGGAACACCACGCTGGTGTGCGACTGCAGGAACTCCATCATGAAGCCTTCGGTGATCAGGCCTTCGTCGTACAGGTCGTTCATCAGGGTGTAGTGCCAGAACGTCGCCCAGCCTTCGTTCATCACCTGGGTCTGGCGCTGTGGATAGAAATACTGGGCGATCTTGCGCACGATGCGCACCACCTCGCGTTGCCAGGGCTCCAGCAACGGCGCGTGTTTTTCGATGAAGTAGAGGATGTTTTCCTGGGGTTCGGCGGGGAAACGCGCATCGTCCCGCTCGCCGGCTTTTTCCGAGCCCTTGGGGATGGTGCGCCACAGGTCGTTGATCTGCTTTTGCAGGTGCTCTTCGCGTTCTTTCTGCCGGCGCCGCTCTTCCTCGGCGGAAATCGGGTAGGGGCGTTTGTAGCGGTCCACGCCATAGTTCATCAGGGCGTGGCAGGAGTCGATCAGGTCCTCGACCGCATCGATGCCGTGGCGCTCCTCGCATTGGGCGATGTACTGCTTGGCGAACACCAGGTAGTCGATGATCGAACTGGCGTCGGTCCAGGTGCGGAACAGGTAGTTGCCCTTGAAGAAACTGTTATGGCCGTAGCAGGCGTGGGCAATCACCAGTGCCTGCATGCACATGGTGTTCTCTTCCATCAGGTAGGCGATGCACGGATCGGAGTTGATCACGATCTCGTAGGCCAGGCCCATCTGCCCGCGGCTGTAGGATTTTTCGGTGCTGAGGAACTGCTTGCCATAGGACCAGTGGTGATAGCCCAGCGGCATGCCCACCGAGGCGTAGGCGTCCATCATCTGCTCGGCGGTGATCACTTCGATCTGGTTGGGGTAGGTGTCCAGGGCGTAGCGCGCGGCCAGGCGGCTGATCTCGCGGTCGTAGGTCTGGATCAGCTCGAAGGTCCACTCGGAGCCCGTGGAAATGGGTTGGCGTCGCTGTTCTCTGGCGGTCATGTGGCTAACCTGCGCTGGAAGAGTTCACGGAAGACCGGGTAGATATCGCCGGCCGATACCAACTGTTGCTGGGCGAAAGTGTCGGGGTAGGCTTCGCCGATACGTTCGTATTCGTACCAGAGCGCCTGGTGTTCGCGTGGGGTGATCTCGACATAAGTGTAGTACTGCACGTGCGGCATGATCTGGTTGGCCAGGATGTCGCGGCAGATCGGCGAGTCGTCGTTCCAGTTGTCGCCGTCGGAGGCCTGGGCGGCATAGATGTTCCAGTCGCTGGCCGGATAGCGCTCGGCCATGACCTCCTGCATCAGCTTGAGGGCACTGGAGACGATGGTGCCGCCGGTCTCGCGGGAGTAGAAGAATTCTTCCTCGTCGACTTCGCGCGCGCTGGTGTGGTGGCGGATGAATACCACCTCGATGCGGTCGTAGTTCCGCTTGAGGAACAGGTACAGCAGGATGAAGAAGCGCTTGGCGATGTCCTTGGTAGCCTGGGTCATCGAGCCGGACACGTCCATCAGGCAGAACATCACCGCCTTGGAGCTGGGGTTGGGCTGCTTGACCAGCAGGTTGTACTTGAGGTCGAAGGTGTCGAGGAACGGCAGGCGGTTGATTCGCGCCTTGAGGCGTTCGATCTCGGCCTCGGTGTCCTGGATATCGGTGAAGTTGTCGGGTTCTTCGACCTTCAGCCGGGCCAGTTCCTTCTGCGCCTCGCGCAGCAGCGCGCGGCTGCTGCCGGTCAGGGCGATGCGCCGGGCGTGGGCCGAGCGCAAGGTGCGGACGATGTTGATGCGCGAGGGGTTGCCTTCGTTGGCGATACCGGCCCGCACGGTCTTGAAGGTGTCGGCGCCGGTCAGGTGGCGCTTGACCAGGTTGGGCAGCTCCAGGTCCTCGAACATGAATTCGAGGAACTCCTCCTGGGTGATCTGGAACACGAAATCGTCCATGCCCTCGCCGGAATTGCCGGCCTTGCCACGACCTCCGCCTCCGCCACCACCTTGGGGGCGGGCGATGTGTTCGCCGGCGGTGAACTCCTTGTTGCCGGGGTGGACGATGGTCTGCTTGCCGCCGCGACCGTGGTGCAGCACCGGTTCGTCGATGTCGCGTCCCGGGATGCTGATCTGCTCGCCATGTTCCATGTCCATGATGGAGCGGCGGCTCACGGCCTCTTCGACGGCCTTCTTGATGTGTTCACGGTAACGCCGCAGGAAGCGCTGGCGATTGACCGTGCTCTTGTTCTTGCCGTTCAGGCGTCGGTCGATTACGTAGCTCATGGTTCCTCCGGTGACTGGATGCAGCTGCAAGCCTCAAGCTGCAAGAAAGAGCAGCCACCGCTGCTGCAAGCCGCAGCGCCGACCTTGACGACGGCGCTGGACAGCTTGCAGCTTGCGGCTTGACGCTTGCCGCTTTATTGCGATTTCCTGACCCGCAGGTACCATTCCGACAACAGGCGCACCTGCTTGTCGGTGTAGCCACGCTCCACCATCCGGGTAACGAAGTCGTTGTGCTTCTGCTGATCCTCCTTGCTGGCCTTGGCGTTGAAGCTGATGACTGGCAGCAGGTCCTCGGTGTTGGAGAACATTTTCTTCTCGATCACCACCCGCAGCTTCTCGTAGCTGAGCCAGCTGGGGTTCTTGCCATTGTTGTTGGCCCGGGCGCGCAGCACGAAGTTGACGATCTCGTTGCGGAAGTCCTTCGGATTGCTGATGCCGGCCGGCTTCTCGATCTTCTCCAGCTCTTCGTTGAGGGCGATGCGGTTGAGGATTTCGCCGGTTTCCGGGTCGCGATATTCCTGGTCCTGGATCCAGAAGTCGGCGTACAGCACATAGCGGTCGAAGATGTTCTGCCCGTATTCGCTGTAGGACTCCAGGTAGGCGGTCTGGATTTCCTTGCCGATGAACTCGATGTAGCGCGGGGCCAGGTATTCCTTCAGGTAGCGCAGGTAGCGTTCGCGTACTTCGGCCGGGAATTGCTCCTGCTCGATCTGCTGTTCCAGCACATACAGCAGGTGTACCGGGTTGGCCGCCACCTCATGCGGGTCGAAGTTGAACACCTTGGAGAGGATCTTGAAGGCGAAGCGGGTCGACAGGCCGTTCATGCCTTCGTCGACGCCGGCGGAATCGCGGTATTCCTGGATCGACTTGGCCTTGGGGTCGGTGTCCTTGAGGTTTTCGCCGTCATAGACGCGCATCTTCGAGTAGATATTGGAGTTTTCCGGCTCCTTGAGGCGCGAGAGCACGGTGAACTGGGCCAGCATCTTCAAGGTGTCGGGCGCGCAGTGCGCCTTGGCCAGCGAACTGTTGATCAGCAGCTTGTCGTAGATCTTGATCTCGTCGCTGACGCGCAGGCAGTACGGCACCTTGACGATGTAGATCCGGTCGATGAACGCCTCGTTGTTCTTGTTGTTGCGGAAGGTGTGCCACTCCGATTCGTTGGAGTGGGCCAGCAGGATCCCGGAGTAGGGGATCGCGCCAAGGCCTTCGGTACTGTTGTAGTTGCCTTCCTGGGTGGCGGTGAGCAACGGGTGCAGGACCTTGATCGGCGCCTTGAACATCTCGACGAATTCCATCAGGCCCTGGTTGGCCCGGCACAGCGCGCCCGAATAGCTGTAGGCGTCGGCGTCGTTCTGCGGGAATTCCTCGAGCTTGCGGATATCCACCTTGCCCACCAGGGCCGAGATATCCTGGTTGTTCTCGTCGCCCGGCTCGGTCTTGGCGATGGCGATCTGGTTGAGGATCGAGGGGTAGAGCTTGACCACCTTGAACTTGCTGATGTCGCCGCCGAACTCCTGCAGGCGCTTGGTGGCCCAGGGCGACATGATGGTGTTGAGGTAGCGGCGGGAGATGCCGTATTCCTCTTCAAGGATCGCGCCGTCCTCGGTGGCGTTGAACAGCCCCAGGGGCGACTCGAAGACCGGCGAGCCCTTGATGGCGTAGAACGGCACCTTCTCCATCAGCTGCTTGAGCTTTTCGGCCAGCGACGACTTGCCGCCGCCCACCGGGCCCAGCAGGTAGAGGATCTGTTTCTTCTCTTCCAGGCCTTGGGCGGCATGGCGGAAGTACGAGACGATCTGGTCGATGCACTCTTCCATCCCGTGGAAGTCGGCAAAGGCCGGGTAGCGGCGAATCACCTTGTTGGAGAAGATCCGCGACAGCCGGGAGTTGGTGGAGGTGTCGATCAGCTCTGGTTCACCGATGGCCAGCAACAGCCGCTCGGCCGCCGAGGCGTAGGCGCTGCGATCCTCTTTGCACAGCTCGAGGTACTCCTGCAGCGAAAGTTCTTCCTGGCGGGTGGACTCGAAACGTTGTTGGAAGTGGCTAAAAATGCTCATGACGTCACCTCGCTCGATACGTGGAGACGACGCCGGATCAGTCAGCTGATGCTGGCATGCAACCGGGTTCGCCGATTGCTGTATACCCCCCAGAACACCCTTGAACGCTACCGATGACCCGCACGCCGGTGTACCGGCTCTCCCCTTTTTTGGATGGCCTGGGCTTAAGGATAGTTGGTTCTGGGCAAGGTCAAGGGCGGGGAGCGGAGAACAGGCCTACGACCGTTCGTCAGGTCGGGCGCAAGCCCGCACGGAGCGCGGGCTGCAGGAAAAATGAAAAAAATTATTCAGCGCTGCCCTGGGCGGTTTCCGCCGGGTAGGTGTTGCGCCACAGTTCGAAGCCACCATCGATGCTGTAGACGTTGGAGAAGCCCTGGCCGACCAGGTAGGCCGCGGCGCTCTGGCTGGAATTGCCGTGGTAGCAAACCACCAGTGTAGGCGCGTCGAGGTCGGCGTTGCGGATGAAATCGGCCACCGAGTGGTTATCCAGATGAGTGGCACCGGTGATGTGTCCGGCGGCATAGGCTTGCGGGTCGCGGATGTCGACCACGACCGCGCCTTCGGCGCGCAGGGCCAAGGCCTGCTCGGGGGAGATGCGCTTGAATTCGCTCATGGGGCGGTTCCTTCAGGGCTGATCGTTGGGTGCGGCCGGGGGCGCCGGCAGGCGAGGGGTGCCCTCGCGGGTGCAGTCGCAGCGGTGGTACTCGCCACTGTCGACGTTGTAGAGGGTCATGGCTCCGCCCCAGACGCAACCGGTGTCCAGGGCGATCACGCCCGGCGCGTCGACGCGGCCTTCGAGGGCGGCCCAGTGGCCGAAAATGATCTTCACGTGCCGTGAGCGGCGATCCGGGTGGTCGAACCAGGGCTTGTAGCCCTTGGGCGCGGTGTCCAGCCCTTCCTTGCTCTTGAGGTCGAGCTTGCCGGCGGCGGTGCAGAAGCGCATGCGGGTGAAGTAGTTGGTGATCACCCGCAGGCGGTCGACGCCGGCCAGGTCCTTGCTCCACTTGTTCGGCTCGTTGCCGTACATGCCGTCCAGGTACAGCTTGAGGCGACCGTCGTCGCGCAGCACCTGCTCGACTTCGGCGGCCAGCTCCAGCGCCCTGCCCAGGGTCCATTGCGGTGGAATGCCGGCATGGACCATGGCGATCCCGCGTTGCTCGTCGTAGTGCAGCAGCTTCTGCTGGCGTAGCCAGTCGAACAACGGGTCGGCGTCCGGGGCTTCGATGATCTCGCGCAGGGTGTCGCTTTTCTTCAGGCGTTCGACGTTATGCCAGGCCGCCAGCAGGTGCAGGTCGTGGTTGCCCAGCACGCAGACCAGCGACTCGCGCATCGCGTAGAGGTAGCGCAGGGTTTCGAGGGACTCGGGGCCGCGGTTGACCAGGTCGCCCACCAGCCACAAGCGATCGACCGCAGGGTTGAAGCGCACTCGCTCGAGCAGGCACTTGAGCGGTTGCAGGCAACCTTGCAGGTCACCGACGGCATAAGTGGCCATCAGTGCAGGGCCCCAGGCACGGCCAGGCGGAACGGCGCGATCTGCGCATCGAAACGTTGGCCGTCTTCGGCGAACATCTGGTAACTGCCCTGCATGGTGCCGACACGGGTGCTGATCACCGCGCCGCTGCTGTAGGTGTGGCTCTGGCCGGGATCGATCGACGGCTGCTGGCCGATGACCCCGGCGCCGCGCACTTCCTCGACTTCGCCGTCACCGTTGGTGATCAGCCAGTGACGGGACATCAGCTTGGCCTTGAGCGTGCCGTTGTTCTGCACGGTAATGGTGTAGGCGAAGGCGAAACGGCTGCTTTCGGGGTCGGATTGTTCTTTGAGGTAGCGGGTCACGACGCTGACGTCGATCTGATAGCGGGGGTCGGACATGCAAGGGCCTTGGGCGAACTGACGCAATAACGCAGTCTAGGCCATTGAGAGGGGGGAGGGCCAGCGGGGTGGGGCTTGAGATCTTGGTTATCAGTACCGACCTCTTCGCGGGTAAACCCGCCCCCACAGGAATCGCACGCGGTCACTGTGGGAGCGGGCTTGCCCGCGAAGAGGCCGATGCAGGAGGAATCAGGCTTGCTGATCAGCCAACTGGTCAGCCAGGCGCACGAAGGCGGCCAGGTCCAACTGCTCGGGGCGCAGGCTGCCGTCGACGCCGGCGGCTTCGATGGCGGCGCTGTCGAGCAGGCCTTTGAGGGTATTGCGCAGGGTCTTGCGGCGCTGGTTGAAGGCTTCGCGCACCACGTGCTCCAGGAGCTTGGGATTCTTCGCTGGATGCGGCAGCACTTCGTGCGGCACCAGGCGCACGATCGCCGAGTCGACTTTCGGCGGCGGGTTGAACGCGCCTGGGCCGACATTGAACAGGTGTTCCACGCGGCAGTGGTACTGGACCATGATCGACAGGCGGCCCCAGTCGCCGCCGCCTGGGCCGGCCGCCATGCGCTCGACCACTTCCTTTTGCAGCATGAAGTGCATGTCGCGGATCAGCCCGGCGTGATCGAGCAGGTGGAAGATCAGCGGGGTGGAGATGTTGTAGGGCAGGTTGCCCACGACTTTCAGGCTGCGCGGCGGAACGCCCAGCTGGTTGAAGTCGAACTTCAGGGCATCGCCCTGGTGCAGGCGGAAGTTGTCACGCCCGGCGAACTTGTGCTGCAGGATCGGCACCAGGTCCTTGTCCAGCTCGACCACGTCCAGTTGCGCGCCGCTGCCCAGCAAGCCCTCGGTGAGGGCGCCCTGGCCAGGGCCGATTTCCAGCAGGTGTTCGCCGGCCTTGGCGTTGATCGCCCGCAGGATGCGGTCGATGATTCCGGCGTCGTGCAGGAAGTTCTGGCCGAAGCGCTTGCGCGCCCGGTGTTGGTAGTGCTCGGTCATGGTCGGTTCTCGGCCATCTGGTAGGCGGTTTCCAGGGCGACGCGCAGGCTGCCGGTATCGACCTTGCCGCTGCCGGCCAGGTCCAGGGCGGTGCCATGGTCGACCGAGGTGCGGATGATCGGCAGGCCCAGCGTCACGTTGACCGCGGCGCCGAAGCCCTTGTACTTGAGCACGGGCAGGCCTTGGTCGTGGTACATCGCCAGCACCGCGTCGCAGTGCTCCAGATATTTGGGGGTAAACAGGGTATCGGCTGGCAACGGACCGCGCAGGTCCATGCCTTCGGCGCGCAGGCGCGCCAGAGTGGGCTCGATGATGTCGATTTCTTCGCGGCCCAGGTGGCCGCCTTCTCCGGCATGCGGGTTGAGGCCGCAGACCAGGATGCGTGGGGCGCTGATGCCGAACTTGTCGCGCATGTCCGCATGCAGGATGCGGGTCACGCGCTCCAGGCGTTCGCCAGTGATGGCATCGGCAATGTCGCGCAGGGGCAGGTGGGTAGTCACCAGGGCCACGCGCAGGCCTCGGGTCGCCAGCATCATGACCACTTGCGTGGTGTGTGTCAGCTCGGCGAGGAATTCGGTGTGGCCGGAGAAGGCGATACCGCTTTCGTTGATCACGCCCTTGTGCACCGGGGCGGTGATCATGCCGGCGAAATCACCGGCAAGGCAGCCTTGGCCTGCGCGGGTGAGCGTTTCCAGGACGAATGCGGCGTTGGCCTTGTCCAACTGCCCGGCTGCCACCGGCGCGGCCAGGGGCGTGTCCCAGACATACAGGCTGCCGGCGGCGGCGGGCTGGTCGGGGAAGTGGCCTGGGCTGACCGGCAGCAGGGTAACGGCCAGCCCCAGCTGCGCGGCCCGCTCGGCGAGCAGGTCACGGCTGGTGATGGCGATCAGGGGGTGGGGCTGGGTCTCGGCGGCGAGCAGCAGGCACAGGTCGGGGCCTATGCCGGCCGGCTCGCCGGGCGTGACGGCGAAACGCAGGGGTTTCACTGGGCGGCCTGGTCGGCGCCAGGCAGCTTGATCTCGACGTAGGCTTCGTCACGGATCTGGCGCAGCCAGGTCTGCAGCTCTTCGTCGTACTTGCGGTTGCGCAGCACGTTCATTGCCTGCTGTTCGCGGGCCTTGTCGGTGCTGTCGGTGGCGCGGCGGCCCAGCACTTCCAGCACGTGCCAGCCGTACTGGGTACGGAACGGACGGGTCACTTCGCCTTGCTGGGCGTTGGCCATCTGCTCGCGGAACTCAGGCACCAGGCTGTTCGGGTCGACCCAGTTGAGGTCGCCGCCGTTGAGCGCCGAACCTGGATCTTCCGAGAAGCTCTTCGCCAGTTCGCCGAAGTCTTCGCCGCTCTTGATGCGGTCGTAGAGGCGCTCGGCCAGTTGCTCGGTGGCGGCGTCGCTGCGGATTTCGCTTGGTTTGATCAGGATATGGCGTACATGCACCTCGTCGCGCAGCACGCTCTCGCTGCCACCGCGCTTCTCCTCGAGCTTGAGGATGATGAAGCCGTTGGGGATGCGGATTGGCTGGGTGATATCGCCCACGGCCATGCTGCCGAGCATCTTGGCGAAATCAGGTGGCAGTTGACCGGCATTACGCCAGCCCATCTCGCCGCCTTCCAGGGCGTTCTCGCTGCGCGAGCGGGCGATGGCCATCTGGCCGAAGTCCGCGCCTTGCTTGAGCTGCTGGTAGACATCGCCGACCTGGCGCGCGGCGGCCTGGATAGCCTCCGAGTTGGCGCCTTCCGGGGTGGGGATGAGGATGTTGGCCAGACGGTACTCTTCCGACATCTGCATCTTGCCCATGTCCGAGTTGAGGTAGTTCTTCACTTCCTGCTCGGATACCTGGATGCGCTCGGCCACGCGGCGCTGGCGCACGCGGCTGATGATCATCTCGCGCTTGATCTGCTCGCGGGCGTCGTCGTACGACAGGCCATCGTGGGCCAGCGCCGCGCGGAACTGCTCCGGCGACATGCCATTGCGCTGGGCGATGGTGCCGACTGCCTGGTTGAGATCCTCGTCGGTGATGCGGATGCCCGAGCGTTCGCCGATCTGCAGTTGCAGGTTCTCGACGATCAGGCGCTCCAGCACCTGCTGCTCCAGCGCGCCGGCCGGCGGCACGCCACCGCCACGCTTGGCGATGGTCTGCTGCACTTCGCGCACGCGCTGGT
Organism: Pseudomonas xantholysinigenes; assembly: GCF_014268885.2. Classification (NCBI taxonomy): domain Bacteria; kingdom Pseudomonadati; phylum Pseudomonadota; class Gammaproteobacteria; order Pseudomonadales; family Pseudomonadaceae; genus Pseudomonas; species Pseudomonas xantholysinigenes. The sequence continues at coordinate 485,863 of NZ_CP077095.1, forward strand.
CGAGCTGGCTCTGCATGACCACGTCGTTGTCGACGATGGCCACCACGCGGTCAAGGGGTTGCGGGGCGGCATGCGCCGCGCCGCTCAGCAATACGGCGCCCAGCATCAGCGGGCGCAGACGATCAATAAGCTTGGTCTTCACGTGTACGGTAACCTTGAATGCCTTTGTCCAGGAACGACTCGACCTTGTTGCCCATTACACCACCCAGGCCTTTCAGGACGATCTGCAGGAAGACGCCGTGGTCGCCCTTCTCGTTCTGTGGGGTGGCCTGGCTGAAGTCGTCGTAGTCCATCCAGTAGCGGTTGATCAGGCGCAGCTTCCAGCAGCAGTTGTCATACTCGAAACCGCCCATTGCCTCGAGGGTGCGGTTGCGGTTGTAGTCGTGCTGCCAGCGGGCGATGACGCTCCATTGCGGCACGATCGGCCAGATGACCGAGAAATCGTGCTGCTGGATCTTGTAGTAGTCCTTGATGTAGTTCGGGCTACCAGGGGTGCCATAGTCGCCACCGCCGACTTTCCAGGTACCGGTCTGGGTGTCGTAGGTGATCAGGTCGTTGCGGTAGCGATAACCGAGGTTGACGATCTTGTTCGGATTGTCTTCAGGCTGGTAGTGGAACATTGCGCTGCCCGAACGGGTGCTGCGGCTGTCCGGATCCCAGTTGAAGTCCGAGTTGAAGCGCCAGTCGCGGTTGAAGGCGTATTCGTATTCCAGGGCGTACGGCGAGACATCCGCCTGGGTGTCCTTGCGGGTGCGGTAGTCGATACCCGGCAGCTGGACCTTGCGGTCCTTGAAGTAGTACGCCTGGCCAATGCTGAAGCGTTGGCGCTGGAAGCCGTTGTCCTCGATCCAGCGGTTGGTCACGCCGAGCGACAGCTTGTTCTCGTCGCCGATCCGGTCGATGCCGCTGAAGCGGTTGTCGCGGAACAGCGAGGAATAGTTGAAGGTGCTTTCCGAGGTGTCGAACAGCGGAATGTCCTTCTGGTCCTTGTACGGGACATAGAGGTAGAACAGGCGCGGCTCGAGGGTCTGGCGGTAGTTGGTACCGAACAGCTGGGTATTGCGGTCGAAGTACAGGCCGCTGTCGACGCTGAAGATTGGGATGTCGCGGCTTTGCGAACTGCTGTAGCTACCGTAACCAGGACGCTGCGACTGGAGGGCGGCCTGGGCCTTGCCCTGGCTGTCGAGGTCGAGGTCATAGTTGGTGTAGACATACTTCAGCTTCGGCATGATGTAGCCGTAGCTGGCTAGCATAGGCAAACTGATTGCCGGCGCCGCGTTCAGGCGGGTGCCGTTGGCGCGGGCGATACCGGAAACGTTCTCGTCCAGGCGACGACCGGGCAGGCCTGCGGTGATATCCGGGAGGCCGTCCTTGTCCCTGACGAAGTCGTTCTTCAGGTCACGATCGAAGCGCACGGCCTCGGTTTCGTAAGACAGGTCGAAGCCGCCGGGGTGGAACGGCAGCATGCCGGCCAGCGTAATCTGCGGCAACCGGTCATACGGCGTGATCTGCGAAATGGTCGCCATCTCGTAGGCGTGCAGATTCAACCGCGCGGTGTAGCTGTCGCCGCGGTAGGTGAGCGCGCCCTGCTGGTTGATGACGTCACGGCTTTCGACACCGATCTGGTCCGACTCCAGGTCCTGGAAGTAGAACGGGTCGCTGATGTCGGTGTAGTCCACCTCGGTCATCAGGCGCTCGTCCAGGCCGCCCTTGTGCTGCCAGTTGACCATCCAGCGTTCTTTCTTGTAGTCCGTCTGCAGCTTGCGGTCGTCGTCCTGGTCGCTCAGGTAGGAACCGCCGAACTGGCCTTCGCTGGACTTGGTCAGGTAGCGGAACTCGCCTTCCATGAGCATGCCGCGCTTGGCCATGTAGCGCGGGTACAAGGTGGCGTCGTAGTTCGGCGCCAGGTTGAAGTAGTACGGCGTGACCAGCATGAAGCCGGTATCGCTGCTGGTGCCGAACGAAGGCGGCAGGAAGCCGGACTGGCGACGGTCGTCGATCGGGAAGTAGATGTACGGGGTGTACAGGACCGGGAAGTCCTTGACCCGCAGGGTGACGTTGGTCGCGGTACCGAAGCCGGTGGCCGGGTTCAGGGTGATGTTGTTGCCCTTGAGCTGCCACGCGTTGCTGCCCGGCTCACAGGTGGTATAGGTACCGTCCTTGAGGCGGATGATGGCGTTCTCGGCACGCTTGGCGTACAGCGCGTTACCGCGGATGTGCGACTTGTGCATCACGTATTCGGCGTTGTCGACCCGGGCTTCGCCGGTGTCGAGCTGGATCTGCGCCTCGTCGCCAACCACCAGGCTGCCGTTGTCGCGGATCCTGACGTTGCCCTTGAGCTCGCCACGGTTCTCGGCCTGGTACAGGTTGGCCTCGTCGGCCTCGGCCTGCATGCTGCCCTGGCGCATGACCACGTCACCGGCGAGGGTAGCGATCTGCTGCTCCTGCTGGTACTTGGAGACCTTGGCGTTGATGTAGGTCGGCGACTCGTCCTTGGGCGTGGAGTCGTTCATGCCCGGGCGGGTCGGCTCGATATAGGCGCCACCGCAGTACGGGCCGGTCTCGGCCAGCTGTGCGGCGGTGAGCTTGTCGCGCGGGACCCAGTCCAGGTGGCTGTAATCCTCGCTGCGCGACTTCAGGCCGCGGCCTTTGGCCTCGGTGACCAGCATCGGCTTGTCGGCTTCAGCCGCGACCGCCTCGCCCGAGGCGTCGGTGCCCGAGCTGGCAGCGGCGGCGCCCGGGTGTACCGGGCGCGGAGGCAGGTTGGCTGCGGTCTTGGGCTTGCAGTCCCAACCACCGGAGGCGGACACTTGGCAGTCGAACTGCTCGGCCGCAACCACGTACGATGTGGCCAGAGGTTGCATGGCCAGCAGGCCGCCAGTTACCAGCAATGGAAACTTTCTACGAAACGCGGGGGAATTCAATGCCATCTTATTAGTCCGGGCTTCCTGCGTGCCATCTGCCCGCGTGTGGGGGCCGCACGCCTCTCGATGGTCTGAAAAAGATGCTGGATAATAAAGCATGACCCGCTTGACGGCTAGGGCCGTCGGAGACCCTTGTAATGCCCGATCACGATGTACGCCTGCAACAACTGACCGCCTGGCTCGCCGGGCAACTGCACAACCTGTTCCGCAGCAACGCCTGGGGTGAAGTGCCCGCAGGCAGCCTGACCGCCGCCAGCAGCGACGCCAGCTTCCGCCGTTACTTCCGCTGGGAAGGCGCCGGCCACAGCTTCGTGATCATGGATGCTCCCCCGCCCCAGGAGAACTGCCGCCCGTTCGTCGATATCGACCACTTGCTGGCCACGGCGGGGGTAAACGTGCCGGTTATCCATGCCCAGGAGCTGGAGCGTGGCTTCCTGTTGCTGGGCGATCTGGGGCGCCAGACATACCTGGACATCATTGACCAGGACAACGCCGACGGCCTGTTCGCTGATGCGATCGACGCCTTGCTGGCGTTCCAGCGCCTGCCGATGGACGCCGTACTGCCCAGCTATGACAACGCGCTGTTGCGTCGCGAAGTCGAGCTGTTCCCCGAATGGTACGTTGGCCGCGAACTGGGCCTGGCCTTCAGCGAGGCCCAGCAGGCGAGCTGGCAGCGGGTCAGCCAACTGCTGATCGACAGCGCCCTGGCCCAGCCCAAGGTGCTGGTGCACCGCGACTACATGCCGCGCAACCTGATGCAAAGCACACCCAACCCGGGCGTGCTGGATTTCCAGGATGCCGTCTATGGCCCGGTCACCTACGATATCACCTGCCTGTTCAAGGACGCCTTCCTCAGCTGGCCTCAACCGCGCGTCGAAGGCTGGCTGCGCGATTACTGGGACAAGGCCCGTGCCGCCGGCATCCCGGTGCAGCCGGCGTTCGAGGATTTCCACCGCGCCAGCGACCTGATGGGCGTACAGCGCCACCTCAAGGTCATCGGTATCTTCGCCCGTATCTGCCATCGCGACGGCAAGCCGCGTTACCTTGCCGATGTGCCGCGTTTCTTTGCCTATATAGATGAAGTGATCGCGCGTCGTCCCGAACTGATTGAGCTGGGGCAGCTGATTGCCGAGCTCAAGGGCGAGGCGCGCTCATGAAGGCGATGATCCTGGCGGCGGGCAAGGGCGAGCGCATGCGCCCATTGACCCTGACGACACCCAAGCCGCTGGTGCCAGCGGCCGGCAAGCCGTTGATCGAATACCACCTCGAAGCGCTGGCGCGTGCCGGCATCACCGAGGTGGTGATCAACCATGCCTGGCTTGGCCAGCAGATCGAGGACCACTTGGGTGATGGCAGCCGTTTCGGCCTGAGCATTCGCTACTCGCCGGAAGGCGAGCCGCTGGAAACCGGTGGCGGCATCTTCAAGGCATTGCCATTGCTGGGCGATGCGCCGTTCCTGCTGGTCAATGGTGACGTCTGGAGCGACTACGACTTCGCCGGCCTGAACGCCCCGCTGCAGGGTTTGGCGCATCTGGTGCTGGTGGACAACCCAGGGCATCACGGCCGGGGCGACTTTCGCCTGGCCGACGGCCAGGTCAGCGATGGCGACGAGGCCCCGGGAACGCTGACCTTCAGCGGCATCTCGGTGCTGCACCCGGCCCTGTTCGAGGGTTGCCAGCCTGGCGCCTTCAAGCTGGCACCCTTGTTGCGCCGGGCCATGGCCGAGGGGAAAGTGAGCGGCGAGCACTACCAGGGCCACTGGATCGATGTCGGTACCCTGGAACGCCTGGCCGATGTCGAGCGCCTGCTCGGCGAGCGCGTCTGACATGTGGTGGCCGAGCACAGTGATCGGTGCCGGCGCCGGTTTCGCCGTGGCCAGCATTCCTGGGGCATTGCTCGGGGCGTTGCTGGGCCAGGCCATGGATCGGCGCCTGCGCCTGCAGGGATGGGACGATGTGCGCGAGCGCTTGGGTGGGCGCGCGGCGCTGCGTGATGACGAGCTGTTGTTCGTGTTGCTCGGGCGGCTGGCCAAGAGCGATGGCCGGGTGGCCGAGGGGCATATCCAGCAGGCGCGCCAGGAAATGACCCGCCTGGCCCTCAGCGAGCCGGCGCGGTTGCGGGCGATTGCCGCGTTCAACCGTGGCAAGGCCGGCAAGGATCGACTGGGGCAGCACCTGCGCCGGATCAAGCAACAGCCGCATGCCGCCGAGGGCACCTTGCGCGCCTGCTGGCGCATGGTCTGGGCCGATGGCAAGGCTGGGCGCCAGGAGCGCGACCTGTTGCTGGGCTGGGGCCAGCAGTTGGGGCTGAGCCGCCAGCAGGTGCAGGCGCTGGCGTTGGAATACGAGCCACGCCGGTCGGCGCTCGACGGTGGCGTGATGACCTACGCGGCGGCGCTGCGCTTGTTGGGAGTCGAGCCGGATACCGAGGCGGACCAGGTCAAGCAGGCCTATCGGCGCCTGCTCAGCCGGCATCACCCGGACAAACTGGTGGGCAGCGGCGCCAGCGAGGCGAGGGTGCGTGAGGCGACCGAACTCACCCGTGAGCTGCACCAGGCCTTTGCCCTGATCCGCAAAAGGCGCGGGCTTTGAGCTGATCGCGGCGCCGAATCGCAGGAGGTCGCCCTGGGGGCTGTCATCCCTGTGGGAGCGGGCTTGCCCGCGAAGCTGGCGCCTATGGTTTGTGCTGTGTCACTCGTCCTTGGGCGTCAGCCAACCGCGTACCCGGCGCAGCAACTGCTCCTGCTCCGCCGCCTTGTTGCCCGGCATGGCAATCAACGCCAGCTGCCGGTACTGGCTGTCCTTCTGCCGCTTGCTGGCCTGCAGGCGTTGCTCGGCGGCCAGGCGGTCCGGGGTGCGGGTGGCGTAGTAGAAGTCGGCGGTCGGCACTTTCAAGGTCGGCGTCAGGCTGAGCAGGTCGTGCTCCACCCGTGCCGGGGTCTGGGCGGCGACCATCACCAGTTTCTGTACCTGGGGCGGTTGTTTCTCGCTGAGGTAGCGCGCGGCCCAATAGGCGCCGCTGCCGTTGCCGAGCATGACGATGCTGCGCGCCTTCTGCTGCTGGGCATAGGCCACGGCGGCGTCGAGGCGGGCGAAGATACGCTCGGCATCTTCCTCGCGGGTGTGCTCGTCGGCCTCGACCGCGTCGGTGCTGTCGGCGGCATCCGCCTCGGGCGCGGTGGCCTGGGCGACGTTGGCGTTGGCATCGGCCGGGGTGTCCTTGGCCGGGGCGGACTCACCCTGGTCCTTTGCCGCGGCGGGCGCGGGTTTGTCCGCCGCCCGAGCCTGCGGTCGTTCGGCCAGCAGATCGGGCATGCTCAGGCTCAGGGTGCTCCAGCCGACATCGGGAAAGCCGCGACGCAGCGGGCCCACGGTGGTGGGCCAGTCGGCATTCTCACCGGCGCCCGGGACGATGATCACCGCGCCCTTGGGGTCACTGTCGTTGGCGGGCTTCCACAGCGCCAGGAAGTTTTCGCCATTGGCCTGCAGCGTCTGTTGCTCGGCCTTGGGCACCTGGCGTTCGAGGGCCAGGGCATCGTCCTGGCTGCGCTCGAGCAGCGGCGCGCGCGGCGTGGGGGCGGGGGTGGCCGCTTCGGTGGCGGTTGGCGCGGGCTCGGCATCGGCGGCCTGAGCGCCGAGCGGCAGGGCTGCGGCCAGGCAGCACATTGCCAGCGTCGTGCGATAAAGTGTGAACATCGATCAATCCAAGGCCAGAATCATACCGGCAGCCTAATGGTATTTGCCCGCGACGGCCACGCCAGGCGGCCATCATTGCCAAGACGAGCGTAGAGATGAAGCGAGTGCGTTGCCTGTGGGTTATCGGCTGGTTGTGTCTGCCCTTGATCGCCTTGGCGCGGCCTGAGCCGTCGCCCGCGCTGGTGCTGGAGCCGGCGCAGCAGCAATGGCTGGATGAACACCGCGAAATGCGGGTCGGCCTGGTGCTGCAGGCACCTTATGCACAGTTCGATCGCCGCTTGCAGCAGTTCTACGGGGCCAACGTGGAGCTGGTCGGCGCCATTGCCCAGGCGTTGCAGCTCGATCTGACCTGGCGCGGCTTCCCTGACCAGGCCGCCCTGGAGCATGCCTTGCAGGCCGGAGAGATCGATTTCGCCCCCGGGCTGACACAGACCCCGGCCAGCCTGCGCCTATGGCTGTTCAGCGATCCGTACATGCGGATTCCGCAGTTGGTGGTGGGTGCGCGCAGCGGTGCCGTGGCGGTAGAGCTGGAGAAACTCGCGGCCAGCGAACGGGTGGCGGTGCGCATGCCCGGGCCCCTGGCGGATTACTTGCGCGGCAACTATGCCAACCTCAACTTGCAAGGCGTGCCCAACGAGCGTGAGGCATTGCAGCTGGTGCTGGGTGGCCAGGCCAGCTTCGCCGTGCTGGACGAGGCGCAGCTCAGCCGGTTGTCCCGCGAAAGCGAGTTTGCCGATCTGGCGGTGGTGGGCGACATCGGTTTGCCGCAGCTGTTGCGGGTCGGCTCGCGGCGCGACTGGCCGATGCTGGCCGAGGTGCTCGAACGTGCCCTGCAAGCCATGCCGGCCAAGACCCTTGAGCAGTTGCACCAGCGCTGGCTGCAGCCCAAATACCCGCGCTTTTCGGAGTCGGCGGGTTTCTGGCAGAACCTGGCCTTGCTGTTTGGCCTGCTGCTGCTGTGTGCCCTGGCCACCCTGGTGTGGCAACGCCGGCAACAGCGCGCCCTGGAGCGGGCCTTGCTGGCCGCGCGGGAAAGCCTGGTGGCACGCCAGGTGCGTGAGGAAGCCCTGCGCCTGAGCCAGTTCTCCCTCGACCAGAGCACGCTGGGCATCCTCTGGGTCAACTGGGACAGCCATGTGCGCTACGCCAACCATGCCGTCGAGGGCATGCTCGGTTTTGCCGAGGGGGCGTTGCTGGAGCGACCGCTGGCGGATATCGAACCCAACCTGAGCATGGACCGCTGGCTGGAGCTGTGGCGGCGGGCGCGGGCCGGGGAGGGCGGCGACCAGCAGTTCGAGACCCAGTGCCGGCGCGCCGATGGCAGCGCGTTGCCGGTGGAGCTGTCGTTGTCGTTCCTGCGTTTTCGTGATGCCGAGTACCTGGTGGTGTTCGTCGCCGACATCACCGAGCGGCGTCGCGCGTTGGCGGCGTTGCGCGAGAGCGAGGCGCGGCTCAAGGGCATCGCCGGCAATGTGCCGGGCCTGGTGTTTCGCCTGGAGCGCGACCCGGCCGAAGGCGATCCGGAGTTCCCCTATATCAGTGAGGGCAGCACGGCGTTGGTCGGCTACACCCCCGCCGAGATCCAGCACCCGGACATGGGCCTGCGCAACCTGGTCCACCCCGAGGATCGCGCCGACTACCACCGGGTCCAGGACCTGGCCCTGGCCGGCGACCGCGACTGGTCCTGGCAGGGCCGCATCCTGACCCGCGATGGTATCGGGCGTTGGGCCGACATCAAGGCCACCACCCGCCGCCTGGCCGATGGGCGCATGGTCTGGGACGGCGTGGTCTGGGACATCACCCAGGGCAAGCAGGCCGAGTTGGCCCTGGCCGCGTCGCAGGAGCAACTGCGCGAGTTGTCGGCGCACCTGGAGAGCGTGCGCGAGGAAGAAAAAGCCCGTATCGCCCGGGAAGTGCATGACGAGCTCGGGCAGATGCTGACGGTGCTCAAGCTGGAGGTGTCGATGTGCGAGCTGGCCTACGCCGAGCTGGATCCAGGGCTCAATGAGCGCCTGGCCAGCATGAAGCGCCTGATCGCCCAGCTGTTCCAACTGGTGCGCGATGTCGCCACCGCCCTGCGCCCGCCGATTCTCGACGCCGGCATCGCTTCGGCGATCGAATGGCAGGGCCGGCGTTTCGAGGCGCGCACGCAGATCCCTTGCTTGGTGCAGGTGCCGGACAACCTGCCATCCTTGAGCGATGCCAAGGCCACTGGCCTGTTCCGCATCCTCCAGGAGGCGCTGACCAACGTCATGCGCCATGCCAAGGCGCATACCGTGCAGATCATCCTGGAGCACGAACAGCAGATGTTGCGCATGACGGTCATCGACGACGGCGCCGGTTTCGCCGTCGATGCGGCGCGGCCCACTTCGTTCGGGCTGGTCGGGGTGCGCGAGCGGGTACTGATGCTCGGGGGCAGCATGAGCCTCGACAGCGAGCCGGGCGAAGGCACCAGCCTGAGCGTGGCGATTCCTTTGCAATAGGAGGCAAGACCGTGATTCGAGTGCTGGTGGCCGAAGACCACACCATCGTCCGTGAAGGCATCAAGCAATTGATCGGCCTGGCCAGGGACATGCAGGTGGTGGGCGAGGCGGGCAATGGCGAGCAGGTGCTGGAGACCTTGCGTCATACCCCTTGCGAAGTGGTGCTGCTGGATATCTCCATGCCTGGGGTGAGCGGCCTGGAGGCGATCCCGCGGATCCGTGCACTGAACAACCCACCAGCGATCCTCATGCTGTCGATGCACGACGAGGCGCAGATGGCCGCCCGCGCGCTGAAGGCCGGCGCCGCGGGGTACGCGACCAAGGACAGCGACCCGGCGCTGTTGCTCACCGCCATCCGTCGGGTGGCCGGCGGCGGGCGCTACATCGACCCGGCGCTGGCCGACCGCATGGTGTTCGAGGTCGGCCTGACCGAGACCCGGCCATTGCACACCTTGCTGTCCGAGCGGGAGTTCTCGGTGTTCGAGCGCCTGGCCCAGGGCGCCAACGTCAACGACATCGCCCAGCAGCTGGCGCTGTCGAGCAAGACCATCAGCACCCACAAGGCGCGCTTGATGCAGAAGCTCAAGGTCAACTCGTTGGCCGAGCTGGTGAAGTACGCCATGGAGCACAAGCTGGTGTGAGTGTTCTGGTTGCGACAGATAGAGCTGCGGCCTGGCACATATCCCTGTGGGAGCGGGTTTACCCGCGAATGGGTCTGGCCTGGTGATCTCGGCGGCTGCACCGGCCTCTTCGCGGGTAAACCCGCTCCCACAGCCTCGGCATGGACCCTGATTGGCATTCCAATCCCGCCATCCTTGTAGGGCGATCCCTACGGCAACTCTTCCATCCGGATGATGGCATTCTCTCGCCACCCCCGATTTGCCGGGGCTCGCGCCTCTTCTACGCTTGGCCTACGCAGTCATTCCAACAAGAAGGTGCAGGGCATGAGCGAGGCGAAGTCGAACGAGACGCTGGTCAGCTTCCGAGGTGTGCAGAAGAGCTACGACGGCGAATCGCTGATCGTCAAGGACCTCAACCTGGACATCCGCAAGGGCGAGTTCCTTACCCTGCTCGGCCCATCCGGCTCAGGCAAGACCACCAGCCTGATGATGCTCGCCGGCTTCGAAACGCCCACCGCCGGCGAGATCCAGTTAGCCGGCCGCTCGATCAACAACGTGCCGCCGCACAAACGTGACATCGGCATGGTGTTCCAGAACTACGCGCTGTTCCCGCACATGACCGTGGCCGAGAACCTGGCCTTCCCGCTGAGCGTGCGCAACCTGAGCAAGACCGACATCAGCGAGCGGGTCAAGCGGGTGCTCAACATGGTCCAGCTCGACGCGTTCGCCAAGCGCTACCCCGGCCAGTTGTCCGGCGGCCAGCAGCAGCGCGTGGCCCTGGCCCGGGCGCTGGTATTCGAGCCGCAACTGGTGCTGATGGACGAGCCGCTGGGGGCGCTGGACAAGCAACTGCGCGAACACATGCAGATGGAGATCAAGCACATCCACCAGCGCCTGGGCGTGACCGTGGTGTATGTGACCCACGACCAGGGCGAGGCGCTGACCATGTCCGACCGGGTGGCGGTGTTCCACCAGGGCGAAATCCAGCAGATCGCCGACCCACGCACCCTCTACGAAGAGCCCTGCAACACCTTCGTCGCCAACTTCATCGGCGAGAACAACCGCATCAACGGCACCTTGCTGGCCAGCGATGGCCAGCGTTGCCAGGTGCAACTGGCCCGCGGCGAGCGGGTCGAGGCGCTGGCGGTAAACGTCGGCCAGGCCGGCGAGCCGGTGACCCTGTCGATCCGCCCCGAACGTGTGCGCCTCAACGGCCACAGCGAGCGCTGCGTCAATCGGTTCTCGGGCCGGGTGGCCGAGTTCATCTACCTGGGCGACCACGTGCGGGTGCGCCTGGAGGTCTGCGGCAAGTCCGACTTCTTCGTCAAGCAGCCGATTGCCGAGCTCGACCCGGCCCTGGCCGTGGGCGATGTGGTACCGCTGGGCTGGGAGGTGGAGCACGCCCGCGCGCTCGATCCGATTGCCGAAGCCCATTGATGGTTTGCTTCACCAACCCTGAACCGTGGAGAGAATAATAATGCGCAAGCAGTTGAAACTGACCGCCCTGGCCCTTGGCCTGTTCGCCGCCGGGCAGACCCTGGCCGCGGACCTGACGGTGGTGTCGTTCGGTGGCGCCAACAAGGCGGCCCAGGTCAAGGCGTTCTACGAGCCGTGGGAAAAGGCCGGCAAGGGCAAGATCGTCGCCGGGGAGTACAACGGTGAGATGGCCAAGGTCAAGGCCATGGTCGACACCAACAGCGTGTCGTGGAACCTGGTGGAGGTGGAGTCGCCGGAGTTGGCCCGGGGTTGTGACGAAGGCATGTTCGAAGAGCTCGACCCGGCCCTGTTCGGCAACGAGAGCGACTACGTGAAAGGGGCTATCCAGCCTTGCGGCGTGGGCTTCTTTGTCTGGTCGACCGTGCTGGCCTATAACGCCGACAAGCTGAAAACCGCGCCCTCCAGCTGGGCCGATTTCTGGGACACCAAGAAATTCCCGGGCAAGCGCGGCCTGCGCAAGGGCGCCAAGTACACCCTCGAGTTCGCCCTGATGGCCGACGGTGTCGCGCCCAAGGACGTCTATTCGGTGCTGGGCACCAAGGAAGGCCAGGACCGCGCCTTCAAGAAACTCGACGAGCTCAAGCCGAGCATCCAGTGGTGGGAAGCTGGCGCCCAGCCGCCGCAGTACCTGGCCTCGGGGGATGTGGTCATGAGCTCGGCCTACAACGGCCGGATCGCCGCGGTGCAGAAAGAAAGCAACCTCAAGGTGGTATGGAACGGCGGCATCTACGACTTCGACGCCTGGGCCATCCCTAAAGGTGCCAAGGATGTGGAAGAGGCGAAGAAATTCATCGCCTACACCGTGCAGCCTGAACAGCAGAAGACCTACTCCGAGAACATCGCCTACGGCCCGGCCAATTCCAAGGCCGTGCCGCTGCTGGCCGAGGCGGTGAAGAAGGACATGCCGACCACGCCTGAGAACATCGCCAACCAGGTGCAGATCGATGTGGCGTTCTGGGCCGACAACAGCGAGCAGCTGGAGCAACGCTTCAACGCCTGGGCGGCGAAGAAGTAACCCTGTAGGAGCGGCCTTGTGTCGCGAAGGGGCGCGTAGCGGCCCCCGGCATCTTGCGCACACGGTTGAGATCTCGGGGCCGCTTCGCGGCCCTTTCGCGGCACGAGGCCGCTCCTACAGAGTCCGCGCCAAACCAGTAGGTAAGGTGCGGCCTGATAGTCCCCCCTGTTTTCCTGGAGTTCGCCATGGCCATTGCAGTGCCCCTCAAAGAAGGCGCAGGTCCAAGCCTCAAGCAGCGCCTCAAGCATGCCGAGCGGGTCAACCGCTGGAAGGCCCAGGCGTTGATCGCGCCGCTGGCGCTGTTCCTCCTGCTGGTGTTCCTGGTGCCGATCGCGGCGCTGCTGTACAAGAGCGTCGGCAACCCCGAAGTGGTCGCCGGCCTGCCACGCACCGTCCAGGCCGTGGCGCAGTGGGACGGCAAGAGCCTGCCCGGCGAAGCGGTGTACCAGGCGCTGAGCCAGGACCTGGCCGAATCGCGCAAGAACCAGACCCTGGGCGATCTGTCCAAGCGCCTGAACATGGAGCTGGCCGGCTACCGCAGCCTGCTGGCCAAGACTGCGCGGGCGTTGCCGTTCAAGGCCGAGCCTGCGTCGTACAAGGATGCCCTGCAAGCACTGGACGAGCGCTGGGGCGACCCGGCCTACTGGCAGGCGATCCGCCGTAACACCAGCACGGTCACCTCCTTCTACCTGCTGGCCTCGGTCGACCATCGCATCGATGACCTCGGCGAGCTGGCCAAGGCCACCCCGGACCAGGCCATCTATTTGGATATCTTCGCCCGAACCCTGTGGATGGGCGTGGTCATCACCGCGATCTGCCTGGTGCTGGCCTACCCGCTGGCTTACCTGCTGGCCAACCTGCCGACTCGGCAGAGCAACCTGTTGATGATCCTGGTGCTACTGCCGTTCTGGACCTCGATCCTGGTGCGGGTGGCGGCGTGGATCGTGCTGCTGCAATCCGGTGGCCTGATCAACAGCGCGTTGCTGGCCATCGGCGTCATCGACCAGCCGCTGGAGCTGGTGTTCAACCGTACCGGCGTGTACATCTCGATGGTGCACATCCTGCTGCCGTTCATGATCCTGCCGCTGTACAGCGTGATGAAGGGCATCTCGCCCAGCTACATGCGCGCGGCGATTTCCCTCGGCTGCCATCCGTTCGCCAGCTTCTGGCGGGTGTATTTCCCGCAGACCTACGCCGGTGTAGGCGCCGGCTGTCTGTTGGTGTTCATCCTGGCCATCGGCTACTACATCACCCCGGCGCTGCTGGGCAGCCCCAACGACCAGATGGTCAGCTACTTCGTCGCCTTCTACACCAACACCAGCATCAACTGGGGCATGGCCACCGCGCTGGGCGGGTTGTTGCTGCTGGCGACCGTGCTGCTGTACCTGATCTATAGCTGGCTGGTCGGCGCCAGCCGCCTGCGCCTGAGCTGAGGAGCCTTGTCATGCTGAGCCCTTATATGTCGCCCGTTGAGCGGGTGTGGTTCTACAGCTTGCGGATCCTCTGCGGCTTGATCTTGCTGTTCCTGGTGCTGCCGGTGCTGGTGATCATCCCGCTGTCGTTCAACAGCGGTAGTTTCCTGGTGTATCCGCTGCAGGGCTTTTCGCTGCACTGGTACCAGGATTTCTTCAACTCGGCCGAATGGATGCGCGCCCTGAAGAACAGCATCATCGTCGCCCCGGCGGCCACGCTGCTGGCCATGGTGTTCGGCACACTGGCGGCGATCGGCCTCACCCGTGGCGACTTCCCCGGCAAGTCGCTGGTGATGGCGCTGGTTATTTCGCCGATGGTGGTGCCGGTGGTGATCATCGGCGTGGCCAGCTACCTGTTCTTCGCCCCGCTGGGCATGGGCAATAGCTTCACCTCGTTGATCCTGGTGCATGCGGTGCTGGGCGTGCCGTTCGTCATCATCACCGTGTCGGCGACCTTGCAGGGGTTCAACTACAATCTGGTGCGAGCGGCGGCCAGCCTGGGCGCTTCGCCGCTGTTGACCTTCCGTCGGGTGACCTTGCCGCTGATTGCGCCCGGCGTGATCTCTGGGGCGTTGTTCGCCTTCGCCACGTCGTTCGACGAGGTGGTGGTGACCCTGTTCCTCGCCGGGCCTGAGCAAGCCACTCTGCCACGGCAGATGTTCAGCGGGATTCGCGAGAACCTCAGCCCGACCATCGCGGCGGCGGCGACCTTGCTGATTGCCTTCTCGGTGATCCTGCTGCTGACCCTGGAGTGGCTGCGTGGGCGTAGCGAGAAGCTGAGGACCCAGCAGCCGGCTTGATCTTCTAAGGTTTGTGCCGGCCTCTTCGCGGGTAAACCCGCTCCCACAGAGTTTGTGCAGTTTCTGTGGGAGCGGGTTTACCCGCAAGGAGGCCGGCAGCGGATTGATACCAATCAGCCCCGATCCGTTTCCCTGAGTTACAATGCGCGCCACCGTGATTCTGCCCAACAGGTGCGCCATGCAGCCCTACGCTATTGCCCCCTCCATTCTGTCCGCCGATTTCGCCCGCCTGGGCGAGGACGTCGACAAGGTCCTGGCCGCCGGGGCCGACATCGTCCATTTCGATGTCATGGACAACCACTACGTACCCAACCTGACCATCGGCCCGATGGTCTGCAGCGCCCTGCGCAAGTACGGCGTGACCGCGCCGATCGACGTGCACCTGATGGTCAGCCCGGTCGACCGCATCATCGGCGACTTCATCGAGGCTGGCGCCACCTACATCACCTTCCACCCGGAAGCCACGCAGCATATCGACCGTTCGCTGCAGCTGATCAAGGACGGTGGCTGCAAGGCCGGCCTGGTGTTCAACCCGGCCACCAGCCTGGATGCGCTGAAGTACGTGATGGACAAGATCGACATGGTCCTGCTGATGAGCGTCAACCCAGGCTTCGGCGGGCAGAAGTTCATCCCCGGCACCCTCGACAAGCTGCGTGAAGCCCGCGCCCTGATCGACGCCAGCGGTCGCGATATCCGCCTGGAAATCGACGGCGGCGTCAACGTCGGCAATATCCGCGAGATCGCCGCTGCCGGTGCCGACACCTTCGTCGCCGGCTCGGCGA
Organism: Pseudomonas xantholysinigenes; assembly: GCF_014268885.2. Lineage (NCBI taxonomy): Bacteria > Pseudomonadati > Pseudomonadota > Gammaproteobacteria > Pseudomonadales > Pseudomonadaceae > Pseudomonas > Pseudomonas xantholysinigenes. The sequence continues at coordinate 501,151 of NZ_CP077095.1, forward strand.
TCTTCAACACCCCGGACTACAAGCAGGTCATCGACAAGATGCGTGCCGAACTGGCGCTGGCCCGCGCATGAGCGGCTTCGAGCAGCTGTTCCCGGGGACGCTGCCCAGGCTGGTGATGTTCGATCTGGATGGCACCCTGATCGACTCGGTACCCGACCTGGCTGCTGCCGTCGACCGCATGCTGCTCGAACTCGGGCGTCCGCCCGCAGGGCTCGAGGCGGTACGCCACTGGGTCGGCAACGGCGCCGAGGTGCTGGTGCGCCGCGCGCTGGCCGGCGGCCTCGAGCACCAGGCTGTCGAGGCCGAACTGGCCGAACGCGCGCTGACGCTGTTCATGGAGGCCTATGCCGAAAGCCATGAGCTGACCGTGGTCTATCCCGGCGTGCGCGACACCCTGCGCTGGCTGCGCAAGCAGGGGGTGGAGATGGCGCTGATCACCAACAAGCCTGAACGCTTCGTCGCCCCCTTGCTCGACCAGATGAAGATCGGTCGCTACTTCCGCTGGATCATCGGTGGCGACACCTTGCCACAGAAAAAGCCCGACCCGGCCGCCCTGCTGTTCGTCATGAAGATGGCTGGTGTCGAGCCGCGGCAGGCGCTGTTCATCGGCGATTCGCGCAGCGATGTGCTGGCCGCCAAGGCCGCCGGAGTGCAGTGCGTGGGCCTGAGCTATGGCTACAACCATGGCCGCCCCATCGACGAGGAATCGCCCAGCCTGGTGCTCGGCGACCTGCGCCTGCTGCTGCCCGGTTGCGTCGTCACCGACACTGGGATAACGTTGGCAGACCTTCAAGCCCCGCACAGCAGAGACAACAACGTGGCGGTTACCGGCAAACTCTGGATGAAAGTCATCAAGGCCCTGGCCCGTTGGCGCTGGCGCGCCTGACTCCTGCCCACCGGCGCCCGCCGGTACATCCGTTTGCCCGACTCCATTGCTGCTTGCTCCGAGGCTACCCATGATCCGCGAAGAATTCCTGCGCCTGGCCACTGCCGGCTACAACCGCATTCCCCTGGCCTGCGAAACCCTGGCCGACTTCGACACGCCGCTGTCGATCTACCTGAAGCTGGCCGACCAACCCAACTCCTACCTGCTCGAGTCTGTGCAGGGTGGCGAGAAGTGGGGCCGCTATTCGATGATCGGCCTGCCGTCGCGCACCGTGCTGCGCGTGCACGGCTACCACGTCAGCATCTTGCAGGATGGCGTCGAGGTGGAAAGTCACGACGTCGAGGATCCGCTGGCCTTCGTCGAGGCGTTCAAGGATCGCTACAAGGTCGCCGACATTCCTGGCTTGCCACGTTTCAACGGTGGCCTGGTGGGCTATTTCGGCTACGACTGCGTGCGCTATGTGGAAAAACGCCTGGGTGCCAGCCCCAACCCGGATCCACTGGGGGTGCCGGATATCCTGCTGATGGTCTCCGATGCCGTGGTGGTGTTCGACAACCTGGCGGGCAAGATGCACGCCATCGTGCTGGTCGACCCGGCCGAGGCGCAGGCCTTCGAGCAAGGGCAGGCCCGCCTTCAGGGGCTGCTGGACACCCTGCGCCAGCCGATCACCCCACGCCCTGGCCTGGACCTGAGCGGGCCGATGGCCGCCGAGCCGGAGTTCCGCTCCAGCTACACACAAGTCGACTACGAGAATGCCGTGGGCCGGATCAAGGAGTACATCCTCGCCGGCGACTGCATGCAGGTCGTGCCGTCGCAGCGCATGTCCATCGATTTCAAGGCCGCGCCCATCGACCTGTACCGCGCCCTGCGCTGTTTCAACCCGACGCCGTACATGTACTTCTTCAACTTTGGCGACTTCCATGTGGTCGGCAGTTCGCCGGAGGTACTGGTACGGGTCGAGGACAACCTGGTCACTGTGCGCCCGATCGCCGGCACCCGCCCGCGTGGCGCTACCGAAGAGGCCGATCGCGCGCTGGAAGACGACCTGTTGTCGGACGACAAGGAAATCGCCGAGCACCTGATGCTCATCGACCTGGGCCGCAACGACGTGGGCCGGGTGTCGTCCACTGGCAGCGTGCGGCTGACCGAGAAGATGGTGATCGAGCGTTACTCCAACGTCATGCACATCGTGTCCAACGTCACCGGCCAGTTGCGTGAAGGCCTGACGGCGATGGACGCGCTGCGGGCGATCCTGCCGGCCGGGACCTTGTCCGGGGCGCCGAAGATTCGCGCAATGGAGATCATCGACGAACTGGAGCCGGTCAAGCGTGGCGTCTACGGCGGCGCAGTGGGCTATTTCGCCTGGAACGGCAACATGGATACCGCCATCGCCATCCGCACTGCGGTGATCAAGGACGGTGAGCTGCATGTACAGGCCGGCGGCGGTATCGTCGCCGACTCGGTGCCGGCGCTGGAGTGGGAAGAAACCATCAACAAGCGCCGGGCGATGTTCCGTGCGGTGGCGCTGGCCGAGCAGACCACCACCCAGTAATTCACTGGTTTCTGGGGCTGCTTCGCAGCCCATTCGCGGCACGAGGCCGCTCCTACAGAGCAGCATGCGATCTTCTGTAGGAGCGGCCCCAGTGGTCTAGAAGTCGACGCTGACCCCCAGGCTCAGCCCCTGCTGGGTCAACTCATCACTCTTGCGCCAGTTGTAATTCCCCCGCAGGGTCAACCCCGCCACCAGTTCATGACTCACCCCCAGGCTGGCGCGGGTCAGGTTGCTGTGCGGTGTGTAGCCGGTCAGGGTGAAATCGTTTGCTGGCAGGCTGGCCAGATGCAGGGTCAGGTCCTGCTGGTCATCCTCGAACTCATGCTCCCGGGCCACCTCGGCAAACAACCGGGTGCCGGGCAACACCTGCACGCTGCCTTGCAGGCCCACGCCCAGGCGCCGCGACTTGCGCTCCTGGTCGTCGAAGCCGAGCGCCGTCGAGCGGTTGCTCTTCTCGTCGTAGCCATCGACCTTGACCCGCGCATAATCGCCGCTGATGAACGGTGCCAATTGCCAGGTGCTGCTTTCGGCGGCCAGGTTGTAGCCCAGGCGGGTACTGATGGCCCAGGCCTCGCCATCGGTATCGCCTTTCTCGCTACGTTCATTCACGCCCAGGGCGAAGGTGCGCTTGAGGTCGCGGTAGTCCAGGTGCCCGGCGGTCAGCGCCGCATCGGCCCACCAGCGGTCCTGGCGGAATTGGGCGAAGGCACTGGCCAGGTAACTGTCGAGCTTGTAGTCCGAGTCGTGCTGGCCGGCCTCGAGCTTCTGCCGGTAGACCCCGGCGGCCAGGCCCAGGCGCCAGGCGTCATCCACTCGGTAGCTGCCGCCGAGGGTCAGGTTATAGCCGTGCCCGTCACCGCTGGCGGCACTGCGTTGGCTGCCGAAGTCCAGGTCCTGGCCGCCGCTGGCGACGAACGCCTGCCATTGGCCAACGGCCTGCCAGGGTGTCTGCCATTGATTGCGCAGTTCGTCCTGGTGGGCGCGGATACTGGCGTGGGCGATTTCGGGTAGCAGCGTCAGTTCCCACGGCGCAGCCAGGATCGAATAGCCGTAGTCGGCAATCAGTTGCTGGCCGGCGATGGTCGGGTGCACCGAGTCGTTGAACAGCAGTCGGGTCGGATCAGGGCTGGTGCCGTTCGCGCCATAGACCGGGTTGCCCACGCAGCCATCGCCGCTGTAGCAGGTGCCGACCAGGTTCTGGTCGCTGGCCAGGCCGAACTGGCTGGGGCTGCTCAGGGCTTCGCGCAGTAACAGGGGCACGTTAAGGGGAATGATCTCGGCGTCGATCTTGCCCAGTTGGCTGACCAGCGACTGATTGAACACGCTGGACAGTTGCGACAAGGGCCCTTGCTGGGGCGTGCCGCTGAAATTCGGCGTCTGGCCCAGGTCCGGTAACAGCCAGACCATGATGTAGCGCGCGCCGCCCTGCTGCAGCGCCTGAGCGCTGGCCGCCAGACGTGCGCCGGCCGCTGCGGCATCGGCGGGGCTGTTGACCAGGCCCTGGAGGAAGTCGTTACCGCCGCCGGTCAGGTAGTAGAGCGCGTTGGGGTCGGCGCGCAAGCCGTTGGCCAGGTAGCCGTCGCGCTCGCGCAGGACCGTACCGGCACCGGGGCGCCCCGGAGGGATGGCGGCTTTAGAAGTGTCGGTGATCGAGTCGAGAATCTGCTGCGTGGTATAGCCACCCACCGCCCAGTTGTTGCCGTCGGGGATACCCTGCAGCTGGTTGGTCAGCGAGGTGGATGGGCCCAGGGCCGTTCCGGAGAAACCCAGCTTGGCGCCAAGGATCATCGGTGAAACCGGCGCATAGTTGCCATTGGCGTCGCGGTTGGTGAAACGCATGCCTGGCGTGCCGCCGGTCAGGTCGGGAAATTGCCCGGCGTCGCTGAGGCTGTCACCGAAGACGATCAGCGACGAATAGGGCGAGGGGCTGGCCATGGCCTGGCTGCAGGCAAGGGCGAGAATACCGAGGGCGGAACGCAGGAAGGGTGCCGTGCGCATGCATGAATGTCCTTTTCGTTGTTTTTATCGAATCAAGCCGCATGACCATAGCAAATCGCCGCGCGTGGCCTGCGGTTGCATTCGTTTCCCCGTGTTTACCGGCATATTGCGCCCGCCGCGCCGGTAGGCTACTGTGCCGGAACGTATGAACGAGACCTACCCCGTGTTGATCGTCAGCAAACTCTTGATGCGCGTTATCAAGGCCCACGCCCGTTGGCGTTGGCGCGCCTGACTTTATCTCCTGCCGGCCAGCCCGGCCCGCTCCCGTTTGCCTTCCTGATCGCTTGATCCACCGCTCACTGCGGGACTGCCTGCACCCATGCCGGCAGGGAAGGCTCGAATCAAAAAGTCAGTATCCAAGAGGTTCGTTCCAGATGTTACTGATGATCGACAACTACGACTCCTTCACCTACAACGTGGTGCAGTACCTTGGCGAGCTGGGTGCCGAGGTCAAGGTCATTCGCAACGACGAAATGACCATTGCCCAGATCGAAGCCCTGAACCCCGAGCGCATCGTCGTCTCCCCAGGCCCCTGCACCCCGAGCGAAGCCGGTGTGTCCATCGAGGCCATCCTGCACTTTGCCGGCAAGCTGCCGATCCTGGGCGTGTGCCTGGGTCACCAGTCCATCGGCCAGGCCTACGGTGGTGAGGTGGTGCGCGCGCGCCAGGTGATGCACGGCAAGACCAGCCCGGTGTACCACCGCGACCTGGGCGTGTTCGCCGGCTTGAACAACCCGCTTACCGTGACGCGCTACCACTCGCTGGTGGTCAAGCGCGACACCCTGCCCGACTGTCTGGAAGTCACCGCCTGGACCGCCCATGAAGATGGCTCGGTCGACGAAATCATGGGCCTGCGTCATAAAACCCTGAACGTCGAGGGGGTACAGTTCCACCCCGAGTCCATCCTCACCGAGCAGGGTCACGAGCTGTTCGCCAACTTCCTCAAGCAGACCGGCGGACGCCGTTAAGGAGCGATCATGGAGATCAAGACCGCATTGAGCCGCATCGTCGGCCACCTGGACCTGAGCACCGAGGAAATGCGCGACGTCATGCGCCAGATCATGACCGGCCAATGCAGCGAGGCGCAGATCGGCGCCTTCCTGATGGGCATGCGCATGAAGAGCGAGAGCATCGACGAGATCGTCGGCGCGGTGTCGGTAATGCGTGAGCTGGCCGACAAGGTCGAGCTCAAGACCCTCGACGGCGTGGTCGATATCGTCGGTACCGGCGGCGACGGCGCCAACATTTTCAACGTGTCCACAGCCTCGGCGTTCGTCATCGCCGCGGCCGGTTGCACCGTGGCCAAGCACGGCAACCGCGCGGTGTCCGGCAAGAGCGGCAGCGCCGACCTGCTGGAAGCCGCCGGTATCTACCTGAACCTGACCCCGGTGCAGGTCGCCCGCTGCATCGACAGCCTGGGTATCGGCTTCATGTTCGCCCAGACCCACCACAGTGCCATGAAGCACGCCGCCGGCCCGCGTCGCGAGCTGGGGTTGCGTACCCTGTTCAACATGCTGGGCCCGCTTACGAATCCGGCCGGTGTGAAGCATCAGGTGGTCGGGGTGTTCACCCAGGCCCTGTGCCGCCCCTTGGCCGAAGTGCTGCAGCGCCTGGGCAGCAAGCATGTGCTGGTGGTGCATTCGAAGGACGGCCTGGACGAGTTCAGCCTGGCCGCGCCGACCTTCGTCGCGGAACTGAAGAATGACCAGATCACCGAGTACTGGGTCGAGCCCGAAGACCTCGGCATGAAGAGCCAGAGCCTGCACGGCCTGGCGGTCGAGAACCCGCAGGCATCGTTGGAATTGATCCGCGACGCACTGGGCCGGCGCAAGACCGAGAACGGCCAGAAGGCCGCCGAGATGATCGTGCTCAACGCCGGCGCCGCGCTTTATGCCGCCGATCACGCCATGACCCTGGCCCAGGGCGTGGAACTGGCCCACGATGTGCTGCACACCGGGCTGGCCTGGGAAAAACTGCAGGAGCTGGGCGCTTTTACCGCGGTATTCAAGGTGGAGAACGAAGCATGAGCGTGCCGACCGTGCTGGAAAGAATCATCGCCCGCAAGTTCCAGGAAGTGGCCGAGCGCAGCGCGCGCGTCAGCCTTGGCGAACTGGAGCGTCTGGCCAAGGCCGCCGATGCGCCGCGTGGATTTGCCAATGCGCTGATCGAGCAGGCCAAGCGCAAGAAGCCGGCGGTCATCGCTGAAATCAAGAAGGCCTCGCCGAGCAAGGGCGTGATCCGCGAAAACTTCGTACCGGCGGATATCGCCGTCAGTTACGAAAAGGGCGGGGCGACCTGCCTGTCGGTACTCACCGACGTGGACTACTTCCAGGGTGCCGACATCTACTTGCAGCAGGCCCGCGCCGCGGTGTCGCTGCCGGTGATCCGCAAGGACTTCATGGTCGATCCGTACCAGATCGTCGAGGCCCGCGCCCTGGGGGCCGACTGCGTGCTGTTGATCGTCTCGGCGCTGGACGACGTGAAGATGGCCGAGCTGGCGGCCACCGCCAAGGACGTTGGCCTCGATGTGCTGGTCGAAGTGCATGACGGCGATGAGCTGGAGCGCGCCTTGAAGACCCTCGACACACCGTTGGTCGGGGTCAACAACCGCAACCTGCACACCTTCGAGGTCAGCCTCGAGACTACCCTTGACCTGCTACCGCGCATTCCGCGCGATCGCTTGGCCATCACCGAGAGCGGCATCCTCAACCGTGCCGATGTCGAGCTGATGGAAATCAACGAGGTCTACTCGTTCCTGGTAGGCGAAGCGTTTATGCGCGCCGAGCAGCCGGGGTTGGAGCTGCAGCGGTTGTTCTTCCCCGAACAGGTGAAGAAGACCGTTCAGCAACTGGACTGATTTAAACGAAGCCGGCTTATTGCCGGCTTTTTTGTATGCTGGCGCCGGCCCTTTCGCGGGTAAACCCGCTCCCACAGATTCTGCACACTCCTTGAGGGCAGCAGAAATTCTGTGGGAGCGGGTTTACCCGCGAAGAGGCCCGAAAAAACAATATCGAAGGTGGATCAATGACCGATCAACCCCTGGCCCTAACCGTCGAGCAGGGCCTGCACGCCGAACAGGAGCTGCTGGCCGCCGTCTGCCGTGGCGAGCGCGAGGCCGGCGTGCTGTTCTGGCGCCCGACCGACCACGCCCTGGTCATGCCGCGGCGCATGAGCCGGCTGGACAATTTCGAGGCCGCCTGCGCCGAACTGGCCATCGCTGGCTGGCCGGTGCTGCTGCGTGAGACCGGGGGCGAACCGGTGCCACAGTCCCATGCCACGGTGAACATCGCCCTGGTGTACGTGGCGCCCCGCAGCGAAGGTGACCATGGCCGCATTGAAAACGCCTACGAACGGCTGTGCCTGCCACTGTGCGATGTCTTGCGCGAGTGGGGCGGTGTGGCCTCGGTGGGGGAGATCGATGGCGCGTTCTGCGATGGTCGCTACAACGTCAACCTCAACGGCCGCAAACTGGTCGGCACGGCCCAGCGCTGGCGCCAGGGCCTGGGCGGCAAGCGCCCGGTGGTGCTGGTGCATGGCGCGCTGCTGCTGGACAACGAGCGCGAGTCGATGGTCGCCGCGGTCAACCGGTTCAACGAGTGCTGCGAACTCGAGCAGCGCTGCCGTGCCGACAGCCACATTGCCCTGCATGAAGTGACCCCGGCAGTACCCTGGTTCGAACGCTTGAGCCAGGCGTATGCCGAGGTGATCGCGGCGTTGCCGAAGGACTAACGGGTGCCGTAGACCACCATGGTCTTGCCCTTCACCTGCACCAGGCTGCGCTCCTCGAGGTCCTTGAGGACGCGGCCGACCATTTCCCGCGAACAGCCGACGATGCGCCCGATCTCCTGGCGGGTGATCTTGATCTGCATGCCGTCGGGATGGGTCATGGCGTCGGGCTGCTTGCACAGGTCGAGCAGGCAGCGGGCGACACGCCCGGTGACATCGAAGAACGCCAGGTCACCGACCTTGCGCGTGGTGTTGCGCAGGCGCTGGGCCATCTGGCTGCCCAGGGCGTAGAGGATTTCCGGATCTTGCCGTGCCAGCTCGCGAAACTTGTCGTAGCTGATCTCGGCTACTTCGCATTCGCTCTTGGCGCGCACCCAGGCACTGCGTTGCTGTTCCTGGCCAGCCGGTTCGAACAGGCCCAGCTCGCCGAAGAAGTCGCCGCTGTTGAGGTAGGCGATGATCATTTCGTGACCGTCGTCGTCCTCGATCAGGATGGTCACCGAGCCCTTGACGATGAACGACAGCGTTTCGGCCCGGTCACCGGCGCAGATGATGCTGCTTTTGGCGGCATAGCGACGGCGTTGGCAGTGGGCCAGCAGCTTGTCGATGTTCTTGATCTTGGGTGGCAGGGCTGAGGAGACCATCACGAAATCCTGTTCGATGCGACGCATTGGCTTTTTATATAGATCGTCTGGCGGCAAGCGCCAGTCATTTGGCGCCAGCTTATCAGACACTTCACCCTGCATCGGCACAAAAGCTCCACGGCTTGAGCTTTTCCGACGGCGTCGCAAGGTCTAAGCTGACACCCTTTTACGTATTTGGGAGTCCGGATAGATGAAGGCACGCATCCAGTGGGCCGGTGAAGCGATGTTCCTCGGCGAGTCGGGGAGCGGCCATGTCGTGGTCATGGACGGCCCGCCCGAAGCCGGAGGCCGCAACCTCGGTGTGCGCCCGATGGAAATGCTGCTGCTGGGCCTGGGCGGTTGCAGCAGTTTCGATGTGGTAAGCATTCTGAAGAAGTCGCGCCAGGCGGTGGAAAGCTGCGAAGCCTTCCTCGAGGCCGAGCGTGCCAGTGAAGACCCGAAGGTGTTCACCAAGATCCACATGAACTTCGTGGTCAAAGGACGCGGGCTGAAAGAGGCCCAGGTCAAGCGCGCGGTGGAACTGTCGGCCGAGAAGTACTGTTCGGCGTCGATCATGCTCGAGCGTGCCGGTGTGGAGATCACCCACGGCTACGAGATCGTCGAACTGGGCTGAGTCCTGCGGGCGCCTGTTTGTCAGGCGCCTTGCTCGAACCATCGTTCTGTCGCGACCAGCATGGAGAGCCCGGGCAGCAGTGCAAGCATCAGCCAAGGCGTATTCACGCCGAGCAGCAACAGTATCTCGGTGCCGCTCCAGGTGCTGCCGAAGCACTCGGCAAACAGCAGGCACTGCAGCCAAGCGTTCAGCATGCCAATCAGGACGAAGGTGGCGATGATGTTCCTTCGTTTCTTGGCAAGGGCGCCGATCAGTAGGAACAGCAGCAGCCCAGGCACGGTGAGCAAAACAAGCTCTACAGTGCTGTTGCTGTTGGGGTCGACGAGTTCGGGCAGGGCCAGGCTGAAGTCGGCATCCCGGATGCCTGCGCTCATCAGGCAGATGAACAGATAAGCGCCCAGCACCAGTCCCGGGGCTTGCAGCAGCCGTCGCATGATCAGCTGCATGTTCAGCGGTGCAGGGCTGGCAGCCAATCCCGCAGGCTGGCAGGTATTCTTGCGCGAAGGCGCTCGCTCAAGGCTTCGCGGTTTTTCTGGTACAGCACGCCCAGGCCAATGACGCCCAGGCCGATTACCGTCAGTACCACTGGGAACAGCAGCGAGTCGGCGAACACTTCGTACGACAGGTAGCCGAGATAAGCCGCCACCCCCATCGCCCCGAACACCATGAACACCGGCCGACGCAGCAGCACGGCCAGGCCCATCAGCCCCAGGTTGATCAGGCAGTACAGGAACTTGCCCCACTCGCTGCCGCTGTCGAGCAAGGTCAGCCCGCCCCAGAACGCCGCCAGCCCGGCGAGATAGCCCCAGAAGGCATAGTCACGCTCGGTGCGTCCGTCGATCACGACGAATACCAGCAGCAGGCCCAGGCCGAACCACAGCGACACCGTGCGGCGTTGCTCCCAGCTGAACAGCTCACCGTAGAACCATTCACTCAGATCCATGGACATGAACCAGAGTGCCACGGCGATCGGCATGACGATGAAGGGGAAGGGGACGAGCCGCAGCATCAGCAGGCCGGCAAGTACCGTCGCCGCTTCCATCGCCAGCCAACCGCCCTGCACGTAGGTGTAGTACTGGTGATAGTCACCCTGGGCATCATCCAGCGGCCACCAGCCGGCCAATCGCTCGATGGCGAATACCGCCAGCGGCACGATGCTCACCGCCACGGCGGCCAGCACCCCGGCGGCGATAGGTTGGCCGCGGCGCTGCAAAGACAGGGCGAACAGAGTGATGCCGCCGATATAGACCAGGGCGATGGTCAGCAGCGCGCCGTCGCCGAGGGTCATCCAGGCTTCGGTGAGCAGCCAGCCCATGGCGCCCATGATCAGCAGCGCCCCGAAGTAGAAGGCGACATGGGCCAGTTGGAAGCTGCCGCCGCTTTGCGGTTGGCGGCGCAGGAAGTCCAGCAGGGCCTGGTCCTGGCCGGGCTGCAGGATGCCTGCGCCTACGGCGCGTGCCAGGTCCCTGGCGTCGAAGCGTTCCATCGGGTGTACCTCAGATGCGGTAGGTGCTCTTGGTCATGACCTTGGCCAGCAGGCTCATGCCAAAGCGCACTGGTGCCGGGAAGCGATAACCACCGGCCTCGAGGGCGGATTCGGCATGATGCTCCTCGTCGACGCGCATCTGTTCGAGAATCGCCCGGGACTTGCCGTCGCTTTCAGGGATCTGCTCCAGATGTTCGTCCAGGTGCTTGCACACCTGATGCTCAGTGGCCGCGACGAAACCCAGGCTGACCTTGTCGCTGACCAGGCCGGCGAGGGCGCCGATGCCGAACGACATGCCATAGAACAGGGGATTGAGCACGCTGGGGTGGCTGTTGAGTTGGCGGATGCGTTGTTCGCACCAGGCCAGGTGGTCGATTTCTTCTTCTGCCGCATGCTCCATGGCCTTGCGCACCTGGGGCAGCTTGGCGGTCAGGGCCTGGCCTTGGTACAGCGCCTGGGCGCAGACTTCGCCGGTATGGTTGATGCGCATCAGGCCGGCGACATGGCGGGCCTGTTGCTCGTCTAACTCGGCGTCCGGCTGGACGATGGCCGGCGAGGGGCGGGCGGGTTGGCCGCTGAAGGGCAGCAAGGTGCGCATGGCGGTATCGGCCTGCAGCAACAAGCGGTCGAGCGGCGAGTAGTGACGTTCGGTAGCCATCGGGCACCTCCGCTGAAGTGATGCCCGACAGTCTACCTCAATCGCCCGGGTGGAGCTTGCCTTGGGTCAGCCCGGCGGCCAGTTCATCTGACGCTGGCCAAGCACGTGCATGTGGATGTGGTAGACGGTCTGGCCGCCTTTCGGATTGCAGTTCATGACCACGCGGAAGCCTTCCTCGCAGCCCTGCTCGACGGCCAGGCGCTGGGCGGTGAACAGGATGTGGCCAGCCAGGGCCTTGTCCTCTTCGGTCAGGTCGTTGAGGGTAGCAATGTGTTTTTTGGGGATGACCAGGAAATGGACCGGCGCCGCGGGGGCGATGTCCTTGAACGCGAGGATTTGCTCGTCTTCGTAGATGATATCCGCCGGGATTTCCCGGTTGATGATTTTGAGGAATAGATCGTCCACAGCACGTGCTCCATGGTGAGTGTCGGGGCTGAGTGTACTGAGCCCGCCGTCGCTCGCCCAGTGCCTATTCCATGCCCTGGGGGCAGTAACGGCGGTGGATCGCTCCGGCCAGCTTGCGCGTCAGCCAGCGTGGCAGCAGGCGCGGGGCGAAGGCCAGCCAGCGGTTGCCGCGCCCAGGCAAGATCAGCGCGCGGTTCTTGTCCAGTGCGCGCACGGTGTAAAGGGCGATTTCCTCCGGGCTCGGGCAGCGCTTGTCGCCGGCAAGTCGCGGGATGCGCCGCCGCGACGAACGCACCGGCCCCGGGCACAGCACCGAAACCTTGATCCCGGTGCGCCGCAGCTCTTCGCGCAGGGCTTCGGAAAAACTCAGCACATAGGCCTTGCTGGCGGCATAGGCGGCCATCCACGGCCCGGGAGCGACACCGGCCAGGCCGGCGACATTGAGGATCTGCCCGCCGCCCTGGATCGCCATCAGGTTGCCGATGGCGTGGCACAGCCGGCTCAGGGCCAGGATGTTGACCTCCAGCAGGTCCTGCTCGTCGGCCCATTCATGGGCCAGGAACGGCCCATAGGTGCGCTGCCCGGCGCAGTTGACCAGCAGGTCGATGCGGCGTTCGCCTTCCTCCAGCTCGAGGACGAAGCCCGAGAGACGTAACGGCTGGCTGAGGTCGCAGGCGCGGAACAGCACCTCGACGCCGAAGCGCTGGGTCAGTTCGATGGCTACCGGCTCCAGCGTCTCGCGCTGGCGCGCCACCAGGATCAAGTTGCGCCCGCGCCGTGCCAGAGCCTCCGCCAGGGCCAGGCCCAGGCCGCTGGAAGCACCGGTGATCATGGCGTAACGGGTCATGCAAGGCTCCTGGGGCGTGAGGGGCGCCTAGTGTACAGCCTGGCCGCTTTGCTACAAGACGTTGCTGCTTAGCTGCTGGGTACGCTCCAGTGCCGCGCGGTATTCGCCGCTCAGGCGCTCGATCAGCTCGGTGACGCTGGGCAGGTCGTTGATTTCGCCGACCCCCTGGCCTGCCGACCAGATCGTCTTCCAGGCCTTGGCCTCGTCGCCGATCGGCTTGAGTTTACCGGCTTCGTGGCCGCCCTTGAGCGCCGCCTGGTCGTAGCCGGCCTGTTCCAGGCTCTGGCGCAGGAAACTCGCGGGAATGCCGGAGACTGCCGGGGTCAGCACTACATCGGCGGCCTTGGCACCGAGGATCATCTGTTTGTAGGCTTCCTGGGCTTGGCTTTCGCGGGTGGCGATCAGACGCGTGCCCATGTAGCCGAGGTCGGCGCCCAGTATCTGGGCGGCCAGTAGCTCATGGCCGTGGTTGAGGCAGCCCGACAGCAGCACGGTCTTGTCGAAGAACTGGCGGATTTCGGCCAGCAGGGCCAGCGGGCTCCAGCTGCCGGCGTGGCCGCCGGCACCCGCCGCCACGGCGATCAGGCCGTCGACGCCGGCCTCCGCGGCTTTTTCCGCGTGGCGGCGGGTGGTCACATCATGGAACACCAGGCCGCCATAGCCGTGCACGGCATCGACCACTTCCTTCACCGCGCCCAGGCTGGTGATGACGATCGGTACCCGATGCTCGACGCACAGCGCCAGATCGGCCTGCAGGCGCGGGTTGGTCGGGTGCACGATCAGGTTCACGGCGTAAGGCGCTGGTTGGTCCAGTTGCGCCAAGCCTGCCTCGATCTCTTCGAGCCAGGCCTTGAAGCCAGCACTGTCGCGCTGGTTGAGGGCCGGGAAACTGCCGACCACGCCATTGGCGCAACAGGCCAGTACCAGCTCGGGGTTGGAGATCAGGAACATCGGCGCCGCCACCAGGGGCAGGCGCAGATGTTGTAGCGACACGGGCAGGGACATGGTGAAACTCCTTGTGAATGAGGGGCTACCCTTAGAACGGCTTGACCACCACCAAAATTGCGATGCCCAGCAGAATCAACACCGGGGCTTCGTTGAACCAGCGATAGTAGACGTGGCTGCGGGTGTTGGTGCCGGCGGCGAAGCGTTTGCGCTGGGCGCCGCACATGTGATGGTAAACGGTAAGCACGGCCACCAGGGTCAGCTTGGCGTGCAGCCAGCCTTGGCTGAGCCAGCCCGGGTTGAGGTACAGCATCCAGCCACCGAACACGTAGGTGGCGATCATTGCCGGATTCATGATGCCGCGGTACAGCTTGCGTTCCATGGTGATGAAACGCTCCAGGCTGATGCTGTCCTGGCTCTGGGCGTGGTAGACGAACAGGCGTGGCAGGTAGAACAGGCCGGCGAACCAGCACACCACGCTGACGATATGCAGCGCCTTGATCCATAGATAAAGCATGGAGGAATCCTTCAGGTTTTCACGGTCGTCAGATAGTAGAGGCCAAGGGCCCGAAGGGTCATCCGAAGAGTTGTTACAGACGCCTGGCGCCCCTATTATCGTGCGCTTTCCAGTGGTCTCGTTGATAAGGGGCAAGTGTCATGATCAAGGTCGGTATCGTCGGCGGCACGGGATACACCGGTGTCGAACTTCTGCGTCTGCTGGCGCAGCACCCACAGGCCGAGGTGGCGGTGATCACCTCGCGTTCCGAAGCGGGCGTGGCGGTTGCCGACATGTACCCGAACCTGCGCGGCCACTACGACGGCCTGGCCTTCAGTGTGCCGGACAGCAAGGCCCTCGCCGCCTGCGACGTGGTGTTCTTCGCCACGCCTCATGGCGTGGCCCATGCCCTGGCGGGCGAGCTGCTGGCGGCCGGGACCAAGGTCATCGACCTGTCGGCCGACTTCCGTCTGCAGGACGCCGCCGAGTGGGGCAAGTGGTACGGCCAGCCGCACGGTGCGCCTGAGTTGCTCAAGGATGCGGTCTACGGTCTGCCGGAGGTGAACCGCGAGAAGATTCGTCAGGCGCGCCTGATTGCCGTGCCGGGCTGCTATCCGACCGCCACCCAGCTGGGTTTGCTGCCGCTGCTGGAGGCGGGCCTGGCCGATCCGTCGCGGTTGATCGCGGACTGTAAGTCGGGCGTCAGCGGTGCCGGGCGTGGCGCAGCGGTAGGTTCGCTGTTCTGCGAAGCCGGCGAGAGCATGAAGGCTTACGCGGTCAAAGGTCATCGCCACTTGCCGGAAATCAGCCAGGGTCTGCGTATGGCTGCAGGCAAGGATATCGGCCTGACCTTCGTGCCGCACTTGACCCCGATGATCCGCGGCATCCACGCGACTCTTTACGCTACGGTCGCTGATACCTCCGTCGACCTGCAGGCGTTGTTCGAAAAGCGCTACGCTAATGAACCGTTCGTCGACGTGATGCCGGCCGGCAGCCATCCGGAAACCCGTAGCGTGCGTGGTGCCAACGTCTGCCGTATCGCCGTGCACCGGCCGCAGGGCGGTGACTTGGTGGTGGTGCTGTCGGTGATCGACAACCTGGTCAAGGGCGCGTCGGGCCAGGCGCTGCAGAACCTCAACATCCTGTTCGGCCTCGACGAGCGCATGGGCTTGTCCCACGCCGGCCTGCTGCCTTAAGAGCGGCGGTGAGCTGCAAGGCTCAAGCTGCAAGTGATCGTGTTGCGATTGGCTTGCAGCTTGTAGCTTGCCACTTGCAGCTTTCGTATTGTTGACCGATTTTCTCGGACAAGCGGATAATACCCGCCATCGAGTTTTATGGCGGCATTGCGCCGGGAGAATCAACATGAGCGTCGAAACCTTCACCCCCACGGCTTTGGAGTTCACCCCCGGGGCTGCGCACAAGGTCAAGACCTTGGTCAGTGAAGAGGGCAACGATCGGCTGAAGCTGCGGGTGTTCGTGACCGGCGGTGGTTGCTCGGGCTTCCAGTACGGCTTCACCTTCGATGAGGACGTCGCCGACGACGACACCATCGTCGAGCGCGAAGGCGTGGCGTTGGTGGTCGACCCGATGAGCTTCCAGTATCTGGCCGGCGCCGAAGTGGACTACCAGGAAGGCCTGGAAGGTTCGCGTTTCGTCATCAAGAACCCGAACGCCACCACTACCTGCGGTTGCGGTTCGTCGTTCTCGATCTGATCGCTGTACCGTCATGCAAAACGCCGCGCTATTGCGCGGCGTTTTGCATTCTGCGGTTTGCTCAGGCGGGGTAGATTGCGCCGAGGATGCGCAGGCCCTTGGCGGCGGTGACGCTGGGGCGGTTGGCGGGAATGCCTTCCAGGCAGCAATGGGCGAGCCAGGCAAAGGCCATGGCCTCGACCCAGTCGGGGTCCACGCCATGTACGGCGGTGCTGGCGACCTTGGCGCTCGGCAGCAGCGCTGCCAGGCGCGCCATCAAAGCACCGTTGCGCGCGCCTCCGCCACAGACCAGCAGGGCTTCGGTGCTGTCCTGTGCCTGGCGCAGCGAGTCAATGATGCTGTTTGCCGTGAGTTCCAGCAGGGTCGCCTGGACATCTTCGTCAGGGTAGGCCGGAAGGCGTGCCAGATGCGCGTCCAGCCAGGGCAGGTTGAAGACCTCGCGGCCGGTACTCTTCGGGCCGCTACCGGCGAAGAATGGGTCGCTCAGCAAGGCGCTCAGCAAGTCTGGACGGACGCTACCGCTGGCAGCCCAGGTACCGTTGGCGTCGAAAGCCTGGCCCTGCTTGCGTTCGATCCAGGCATCCAGCAGCACGTTCCCCGGGCCGCAGTCGAAACCGTGTACTGGCTGGTCGCGCTCGATCAGGCTCAGGTTGCTGAAGCCGCCGACGTTGAGGACCGCCAGGCGCTCGCCAAGCTGGCCGAACAGCGCTTGGTGAAACGCTGGCACCAAGGGGGCGCCCTGGCCACCAGCCGCAACGTCGCGGCGACGGAAGTCGCCCACCACGCAGACGCCGGTGAGCTCGGCCAACAGCGCCGGGTTGCCGATCTGCACGGTGAAGCCACGGGCAGGCTCATGGCGAACCGTCTGGCCGTGGCTACCGATGGCGCGGATCGCGTCGGGCGCCAGGCCTTGGGTGGCCAGCAGGTGATTGATGCCCTGGGCCGCCAGGGTGGCCCAGCGGTTCTCCGCCAACGCCGCCCGAGCGATCTCGTCGGGGCCGCTGGCGCAAAGACCAAGCAGGTCTTGGCGCAGGTCGGCGGGCATGGGAATGTAGTGGGTGGCGAGCAGCCGGGGCTGCTCGTGCTGTTCGATCAAGGCGATGTCCAGGCCATCGAGGCTGGTCCCGGACATCACTCCCAGATAGAGGGCCATGGGCTCAGCGCTTGTTGGCGGCGAGCAGCGTGGCCTTTTCCTGATCCATGCGGGCGATCAGGGGCTGACTCTGCTGGTTGAAGCGCTGCCGCTCGGCTTTGGCGATCGGGTCGGCCATTGGCACCTTCTGGCTCAATGGATCGACGTGCACGCCGTTGACCTGGAACTCGTAGTGCAGGTGCGGCCCGGTGGACAGGCCGGTGGTGCCGATGTAGCCGATGATCTGGCCCTGCTTGACCGAACTACCGGTTTTGATGCCCTTGGCAAAGCCCTGCATGTGGCCGTACAGCGTCTTGTAGGAGTTGCCGTGGGCGATGATCACGGTGTTGCCGTATCCGCCACGGCGGCCGGCCAGTTCGATGCGACCGTCGCCGGCGGCCTTGATCGGCGTGCCGCGTGGCGCGGCGTAGTCGACGCCCTTGTGCGCGCGGATCTTGTTCAGGATCGGGTGCTTGCGCCCGGCCGAGAAGCGCGAGCTGATGCGAGCGAAGTCCACCGGGGTGCGGATGAACGCCTTGCGCAGGCTGTTGCCGTCGGCGGTGTAGTAGTTGGTGTTGCCTTGCTTGTTGGTGTAGCGCACGGCGGTGTAGGTCTTGCCGCGGTTGGTGAAGCGGGCGGAGAGGATGTTGCCGGTGCCGACCACCTTGCCGTCCATCATCTTCTGCTCGTAGACCACGTCGAACTCGTCGCCAGGGCGGATGTCCTGGGCGAAGTCGATGTCGTAGCCGAGGATGCGGGCCATGTCCATGGTCATGCTGTGGGACAGGCCGGCGCGCTGGGCCGAGGCCGACAGCGAGCTTTTGATCACGCCGTGGGCGTAGGCGGTGCGTACCACGGGCTTGCTGATCTCGCGCTCGAAGCTGAAGCCCTTGTCGGTACGGGTCAGGCGAATGGTCTCGAGGTTGCTGACCTTGCTGTGCAGGCTGGTCAACTGGCCAGCCTTGTCCAGTTCGAACTGCAGCACCTGGCCATGCTTGAGCTGGCTGAACTGCTTGGCCTGTTTGTTGCTGGCCAGCAAGTCGTGGACCACGTTGGCCGGCAGGCCGACCTTGTTGAACAGGGTGGAGAGGGTGTCGCCGCGGGCGACGACCACTTCGCGGTGGCCAGGTGCCTTGTCTTGCGGCTTGGCTGCGGGAGTGGGCGCGGTCTCGGCCTTGGCCGTGTCCGCTTCATCGCCTTCGATCTGGGCGAAAGGCGAGTCGCTGTTCTGCTCGGCCTGCACCAGGGGCGCGGCGCGAGATTCGTCTTTCAGCTGCTCGGCCGGGCTTTCCAGCTCAAGGCTGAGGGTGGTTTTCTTGGCCTCGACTTCGCTGGAAGGAAAGACCAGCAAGGCCAGACTGAGAAGGGCGGCGATGCCGCTGGCGGCCAACAGATGGCTTTTCGGATAAAGCGGGGGCGCTTTAGGCGGTTCGTTGGTCATAGGTAAGGTGACTTTGAAAAGTGAGTGAAAAATGAAATGGAAAAGATGAATGACATGATGAAGATGAAATAACTGTATAAAATATAACCAAATCCACTCTCGCGCAAGGGCGCGTAGACGCCACGGCGCGCCGTTCGGGTCACATTCCATTGCGAAACTTGTATTTGATGGCCGATCTTGTATGGTTGGCTCCCCTTGAATCTGAGCCTTGCGGGTCTGTCTATGAAGTCGGTTGAAGAGCAGCTGGCGCTTATCAAGCGCGGTGCGGAAGAGGTATTGGTCGAGTCGGAACTGGTGGAGAAGCTCAA